>NZ_JAKJSQ010000002.1:0-187529 GCF_050337105.1 Aliivibrio kagoshimensis | reverse complement strand
CAACTATATTATATTTTTTATCTAATGCTAATAACACATTAGATTTTACAGCTATTACATACTTCATTTCATCATCCTACAAAATGGTGCTAACCTTTCTTCATTACTATCTAGTCGTCGACTTATTCAGAAGTTAAGTATATCACGACATATTTAAGGGTGATTTTAATTCAATCTATTAATAACTAATCAGGATTGATTGATTACTCTCATTCTTTCATTGATTCCAATAAGCAATATAAGTAAAACTAATCATTCAGGTTTAACCAGTTTGTCATTACTACTTACCCTTGCTCATAAAACAAACAGTTGATTAATAATCCGCCTTAATTCCCACTACTTACAGATTAAAAAATATTAATTTAAATGAAAACAATTATATATTGTGTTTTTCAATCCATCTTTTGGCTTTTATTAAGTTTATTGGTTAGGTCTGAAAACCTATTCCTCTCCCTAATTT
This sequence comes from Aliivibrio kagoshimensis, assembly GCF_050337105.1. Lineage (NCBI taxonomy): Bacteria > Pseudomonadati > Pseudomonadota > Gammaproteobacteria > Vibrionales > Vibrionaceae > Aliivibrio > Aliivibrio kagoshimensis. The sequence continues at coordinate 187,069 of NZ_JAKJSQ010000002.1, read as the reverse complement.
CTTTGTTTTATTGTGAGATAGATCAACAATAATGATTCAAAAAGTGACTGTATGCTTACACATTAATAACAACAGCGAATAATTATTTTGTAGACAGTATGGTGAGATATGACAATCAATGTGTCATCGATACGTCAATTTATTATCAGGAGTAGGTAGGATTGAGGGGAGGGTCCTGAATGTAGAAAGACAGTGTGCCCTATTGCGTTAACAATAAGGCACAGCATGGAAAGTTATGCTTTACTTCTAAGAGGGGCAATATTGATGAACTTACTCATGTCGTTTCTTTTGATGCTCGGCATGTATGGAATTTCTCCCAATTTTGGTGCCGGTATTTTATCAGTCAGCATTTCGATAATTTCAGCATAATTCTCAGTGCCTGGATTAATTCGGTTTGCAACCCAGCCAACAATTTCTAACCCATCATTAATGATCGACTCTGCGGTTAACATTGCATGGCTTAAACAACCCAGTTTAATCCCTACAACTAGAACCACAGGTAATTTTTCCTGTTTCACCCATGTGGATAAGCAGTCATCTTTAGAAATCGGCACACGCCAACCACCAGCACCTTCGATCAAAACAACCTCTGATTTCTTCTTCAGCTTCTCAAGTCCAAGGCTCAATTTTCTATAATCAATTTTTATATGGTCATGTTCTGCGGCGATATGAGGTGATGCCGGGTTGAGAAGTGCATAAGGGTTTATCTCGTCATAACAACACTCAACCGTTGCGGCTTTTTGCAAATGCAGTGCATCTGAGTTTCTAAGCCCCTGCTCTGTCTCTTCACAACCTGCAGCAACAGGCTTGTAGCCTATGGTGGCAATTCCATTGTGGGCCATGGCATGTAAAATGGCTTTCGATGCCACTGTTTTACCAACATCTGTATCTGTACCTGCTACGAAAAAGGCATCAATCATTTATAATAACTCCAAAGCATACCTGATATGTCGCAGGTAGTAGCCCCTGTTGATTTTGATAATTGAGGTATGCATTTTCAACTGCTAGTAGCTTACTTCTGCCATGCAACCCTTGGTTACGCTGAGCAGAGAGATGATTTGCACCAATCCCTTTTAGATCCTTCATTAAGCTAATTGCAGATGGATACCACATCTGAATAGCTTCAAAGTCTAATTGATGATGTACTAGTCCAGTTTGCGCCAACGCAACTTTTATTGCATCTTGTGAAGTGAAAGTATTGACATGTTGATTTGAATCAACTTTATTCCACGCATTTTTAAGCTCTTGCAGTGAACCGTCTACTAATGTCGAAAAACAGATAACGCCATGACGTTTGGTAACCCGTTTGATCTGCTCAAGAGGTACCGACAAATCGTTACACCATTGCAGTGCTAAGCTGCTGTAGACCACATCAAATTGTTCAAATGGAAAAGACAACGTTTCAACATCACCCTGAACATACTCCATGCCATCCTGACCACATCGACGTTCTGCCTCATGTAACATCGATGCAGAAAGATCAAACGCCGTAACCTTGGCCCCTCTCGCTCGTAACAATTCGCTGCAATAGCCGGTTCCACAGCCAACATCTAACACGTGATAACCGCTGAGATCGCTAGGTAACTGGTTAAGCAGGTGGTCCGCAACTTTACGTTGGAATGCAGCGCATTTATCGTAACTTTTTGCTGCCTTACTAAATGCGGCAGCAATGGCTTGTTTGGGTTCAATAAGTTGAATTGTTTCTACGTTCATTACTGCCTCTTCAACTCTTGTTTAATCAGTGTGGTAAGTTGGGTAACCTGTTGCGGAGTGTGACTTGCACTTAATGTAATACGCAATCTAGCAGTGTCTTTAGGAACGGTGGGCGGACGTATTGCTGTGGTCCAAATCCCCTGTTCTTTCAAACGAGTAGCGACTTGCACTGTGGGATAGCTTCCACCTATGATCAGCGGCTTGATTGGTGTCTGCGTCGACGTCACTTCACAATCATTAACCAACTCTTTTTCAAACTGGTTTCCGAGTTCAAGTAACTTTTCCCTACGCCACTCATCTTGAATAATGACATCAATCGCTTTGGACAGTGTGTGTGCTTGAGCGGGAGGCATTGCTGTTGAATAAACATGATGCTTTGAAAACTGCATCAAATAGTCGGCACATTCTTCACTGCACAACACGGCCGCGCCTGATAGTCCAAACGCTTTACCGAAAGTGACTACCAGCATATCAGGTTTTATTTTGGCCAAATCACAGCTGCCACGACCTTGTTGGCCTAATACTCCACAGCCATGTGCATCGTCAACCATTAACCAGTCTGAACGTTCTTTCATCAACTCAGATAACTCAGCCAATGGAGCAAGATCGCCATCCATACTGAAAACACCTTCAGTGACTATCAGAGCATCCTGCTCACTGTTTGGAAGTAATCTTTTTAAGTGGCTGAGATCATTGTGAGCAAAACGCTTCATAGTAGCTGGTGAGAGTATCCCTGCTTCCATTAACGACGCATGATTAAGTTTGTCTTGCAGCAGGAGATCATGTTTGCTTAATAGCGAAAATAGGATCGCTTGATTGGCGCTAAAGCCCGAATTGAATAGTACTGCTTTTTCGAAACCTAACCAGTCTGCCAATTTCTGTTCAAGCTCAAGATGCGCTAGAGAGTAGCCTGTTACCAGTGGTGACGCGCCACTTCCCGTTCCGTATGCCTCTAACCCTTTCTGCCATGCTGTGATAAGTTCGGGTGAGTTCGCTAATCCAAGGTAGTCATTACCTGAAAAATTAAGATAGTTTTTTCCATCATGACTTAACTCAATATCGTTTCCATGTTCGATAGGAAGTCGACAACGAGTCAAGCCTGCCTCTGCCCTCTCATCGAGAGCGAGGCGTATTTTTCTATTAAAGCCCTGCTTCATAAAACAGATCATCTTTTCCTGGTCGAGAAGCAACACGTTCTGCGACTTTCTCTAACAACTCATTCTCTTGAATTTCATCTGGCTTCTGGCTGGTTTGCTCAGAATTTATGCCTAGCTTTTTAAACAGTTGAATATCGGTATCTTCATCTGGGTTAGGCGTGGTCAATAGTTTGCAACCGTAGAACACAGAGTTAGCGCCAGCCATAAAGCAAAGTGTTTGCATCTGTTCATTCATATTCTCACGACCCGCAGAGAGTCGTACCGCTGACTCCGGCATCATAATTCTGGCCACAGCAATCAAACGAATAAAGTCAAACGAATCAACATCTTCTTCATTTTCAAGAGGTGTTCCTTTCACTTTAACCAACATGTTCACAGGTACAGACTCTGGATGTTGTGGCAAATTCGCCAATTCAACAAACAGACCCGCTCTATCCGCAGTACTTTCACCCATTCCAATAATGCCACCTGAACAGATTTTCATCCCAGAATCACGCACGTGCGACAGGGTATCTAAACGGTCTTGATAAGTACGAGTCGTGATAATATTTCCGTAGTACTCAGGAGAGGTGTCTAAGTTATGGTTGTAATAATCAAGACCGGCGTCTGCTAATTCATTGGCTTGATCTGGAGTAATCATGCCAAGGGTCATGCAGGTTTCAAGCCCCATCTCTTTTACGCCTTTAACCATATCGAGTAGCTGAGGCATATCACGCTCTTTAGGATTTTTCCACGCCGCACCCATGCAGAATCGCGTTGAACCTGCATCTTTGGCTTTTTTTGCTGCATCCATTACCGTCTGAATCTCAATCAAACGCTCTTTCGCTAAGCCCGTTTTGTTGTGGGCTGACTGCGGGCAATATTTGCAATCTTCAGGGCAAGCGCCCGTTTTAATTGAAAGCAGTGTACTCACTTGCACGTGATTAGTTTGTTGGTGAAGACGATGTACTGTTTGTGCTTCAAACAGTAGGTCCATGAAGGGTTTATTCATGAGCTCTTGTACTTCTGTAACGGTCCAGTTATGACGTACTTCCACGTGCAATTCCTTAATTTTTATAATGACATTAATTTATACTTGGACAGTCTACTTTTAATCAGTAAACTGTCAAGAAAGAAACACACCTAACCTTTACAAGTGGTGAAATAATGACCAATAGCATTGACTTAGATTTCGACCGTGACCATATCTGGCACCCCTACACTTCAACCGTTAACCCCCTTCCTTGCTTTCCTGTCTCTAGAGCAGAAGGCGTTATGATCGAATTAGAAGATGGTCGTCAGCTCACCGATGGTATGTCATCGTGGTGGTCGGCCATACACGGTTACAATCACCCAAGACTCAATGCAGCCATTATTGAACAGACCCAAAACATGTCTCATGTGATGTTTGGAGGGATCACTCATCGTCCAGCCGTAGAGCTATGTAAGAAACTGGTCGCAATGAGCCCAGATCGATTACAACATGTCTTTTTGGCTGATTCTGGATCGGTATCTGTGGAAGTCAGCCTTAAGATGGCACTGCAGTATTGGCACGCCAAAGGTGAGCAACGCCCTACATTTTTGACCATTACCAATGGGTATCACGGGGACACTTTTGCCGCGATGTCAGTCACCGACCCTGATAACTCCATGCACTCTTTGTATAAAGGGTTTCTTCCTGAACATATTTTTGCTCAGTGCCCTAACAGTCAATTTGGTGGGCAGTGGAATGAGCAGGATCTGCTCTCAATAAAACAGCAACTCAGTGCGCATCACCAAGATATTGCGGCGATTATTCTGGAGCCTATCGTGCAAGGTGCTGGAGGGATGCGACTCTACCATCCTCAATATCTCAAAGAGGTGCGCGCCCTCTGTGATCACTATGGCCTGTTACTGATTGTGGATGAGATCGCGACTGGGTTTGGCCGTACGGGGAAGTTATTTGCTTGTGAACATGCTGGCATTGAACCGGATATTATGTGCATTGGTAAGGGGCTTACCGGTGGTTATATGACTCTATCCGCGACTCTAGCCAGTAAAGAGGTCGCGGATACTGTCTGCAGTGGAGAAGCCGGTTGTTTCATGCATGGGCCAACGTTCATGGGGAACCCATTAGCGTGTGCCGTTGCCAACGCCAGTATGGAGATATTATTAGAGGGGGATTGGAAAGTACAAACTCACTCTATAGAAACCACCTTTAGCCAACTGTTACCACCATTAAAGGCATACCCAGTGGTTGAAGCAGTAAGATGGCTCGGTGCTATTGGCGTGGTAGAGCTCAATAAAAATGTTGATATGGTGGCGATTCAACAGCACTTTGTCGATTGCGGTGTGTGGATAAGACCGTTTGGAAAACTCATCTATATGATGCCCCCTTATCAATCGACAGAGGAAGATCTTAAGAAACTGGTTAATGCCATTGAAAGTGCAGTTCAAACTCTGTTTTAACCTAAAACAACAAAGGATGAAACGATTGATCGTTTCATCCTTCACATTAACTTGGCTTCAATAGAGTTCGCTAGTCTTTACGAACGGTTCGATAGTTAGGATCTGTCCAACATTTCGGTAACGCTTCGTCAGATAAAAAGACTAAATCCGCTTTATTAAACTCCTCCGGTTCGTCCTTTTCTTCTCCAACGTGATAGCGCCCCAATACCGTTGTATTGAATATATTGGTTAAATCACCCACTCCGATAATCTCAACCATTTCGCCGTTATGTCTGTTTTTTAGAAACATTGCCGTTATCCCCAAATTTCCCATCGAACTCAGTAAAGTATAACCAAAAAATGGCAACTATATTAATTATTTGTATCATTTTGCAACATAGTTAACCATTCACAACGATTGCTGCAAACGGTGAATTCCTTCCTCAATACTCACCACAGCTTGATAGTTGAAGTCTCGTTTGGCGGCACTGATATCAAAATAATGGGCCGTGGAGAGTTGTTTGGCGACAAAGCGAGTCATGATAGGCTCATCTTTCTTATTGAGCAGGCTATAAACGGTCTCTAAAACCAAACCCGCTGCGTAAGCTACCGAGGCTGGAACACGTTTTTCTACCTTTGGAAGCCCCACACAACCGATAATGAGATTAAGCATCTCTGCCATGGTGATCGGTTGATCATTACTTAAGTAGTAAGGCTTACCGGCACACTTGCGGTCAGGTTGCGCCAGTTCTATTGCTGCTAGCAGATGTGCATAGGCCGCATTGTCAACATAGATAGTATCTACCAACTTGTCTTCACTACCGACTAACTTAAGCTTTCCCGCTTTTGCACGTGTAATCACTCTTGGAACTAAGTGGCCGTCTTCCGGCCCCCAAATAAGATGAGGTCGTAAGGCTACCGTCTTCAATTGTTCCCCGTTTGCTGCTAACACCATCGCTTCGGCCGTCGCTTTAGTCTCAGCGTAATGGTTTAAAAATCGGCTTGCGTAAGGAGTACTCTCATCAATACCAGACTCATCGATGCCATCAAAAGTAACACTCGGCGTACTGGTGTAGATTAACGTATCAATGTGGTGGCTTTTACACGCTTCAATAATGTTTATGCAACCAATGACATTAGGTTTGTAGTAGCTCTCTCTACTGCCCCATACGCCCGCTTTGGAAGCGGCATGAAACACTACATCACAACCTGCAATTGCTGCCGAAATCGCGTCATAGTCAGCAATATCGCCTTGATGCATCTCCACCCCCATTTCACACAAGTCTGGATACTTCCCTCGTGCAAAACCGGTCACTTTAATGCCAGCGTTGACTAGCATGTTACAGATTACTTTACCGAGAAAACCTCCTGCACCAGTAACAAAAGCGTGTGAAAAGTGTGTCGGTAACGATTCTAAATGGGGAAATGGCAGTGAAGGATTCATATTAGCTTCTCTTATCAAGGACATCTTGTGCCCAAACAGCTAGCTTTTCTCTGAAGATTTTAGCGTTATGGCGAATATCCACAGGGAAATCAGCATGGATCAAGAATTCAGTGATGCCTTGAGTATGAGTATTCTTATTGGCGATCTCGGTGAGTTGTGCAAACAGTGCTGTCTGCTGCTCACTGGTTGTCTTTGAATGAAGCTCAACGCAGATCAATGGAGCGGTTCTATCATTTACCTTTACGCCCACCAGCGCAGTTCTTTTCACCTGTGGATGAACATTAAAAATACGCTCAGTTGGGATAGAGAAATAGGTACGGTTCGACGGTTTACCCGGTAACTCATCGCATTCAACTCGATGTGCTTTACGACCACACATCCACAATTGACCACGTTCATCTAAGTAACCAAGATCCCCCATTCTGTGCCTTATCTGTTCGCCATCCACTATTTTTGCATCAATGCTGGCTTGCTCTCTTCGATAGTATTCACGACTGACCATTGGCCCTTGAACAACGATCTCACCAATAGTGTGGGCTGGCACGGTCAAGCTCTTGTTCCACACGCTGATAGGTTGCTCCGTGATCTCAATAATCGCCACGTCAACCCCATCAACAGGAAACCCAACACAGATACCGCCCCCTGAGTCAGTCACCTCTGTGGTGGTTAATAGCTCAGAGCTGGCAATTTTAGTCAGAGGTAGAGATTCCGTCGCACCATAAGAGTTTAGAACGTCAATTCCAGGCGTTAACATTTTACTGAAATGAGTGATTGAGGAGATGGTTGCAGGTGCCCCTGCTGAAATAACCCGTTTAAGACTGGGTAACTGATGAGTATGCTGTTCGCTCACCCCCGCGTTGCCTAGTACTTCAATTAGAGCTGGGTTGGCAAAAAGATTGCTGCATTGATAGTGGTCTATAGCAGAAAACAGAGCATCAGGATCGGCCGTGATCGGCTTGCTAGCGTCCATGTCAGGAATAATGGATGCCATACCCAGCGCTGGACCAAAAAGTGAGAATAGAGGGAAAGTCGCTAAGTCTCGTTCGCCATGCACAATACAATAATCACTCTTTAAAACGTCAATTTGCGCTTCAAACATTCGGTGACTATATACCACCCCTTTTGGTGTTCCAGTACTGCCGCTGGTAAACAGGATGGCCGCCATCTCATCATCGCTCAATTTGACCATTGGGTATGGCTCATCGTGTTGCTGTTTGCGCTTTAAAGAGACTAAAGTTTCCCCTTTAAATAGCAAGTTGGACATATAAGATGCTAAGCCGCCACTGCGAGTCACAGTAATGACCTGTTTGATACTGGATTTTCCCCAACCAAACATCGCACGGGCTATTTGTGCCTTAACAACCCCGATAAACGCATCAGGCTCAGCTTCAATGAAACACTGCTTTAGATTCTTCACTCCCATTCCAGGATCCACCAAGATAGGAACAATTCCTGCTTTGAATAGCGCAAAGGTTAAAGCGAAAAAATCCAAACTTGGCGTAACCATGAGCACGGCTTTCATCCCTTTTTGGATACCATAATCATTCAGAAGATACGCAATCGCATCACTCTGTTGATCAAGTTCTGAAAAAGTAAGCTCTTGGTAACGGAAGTGTTTGGCTGAAAAGGGCGTCAGGCGGTGGCTCGATTGCACGGCAACCGCTAGATCATCAGGAGTATTAATGCTGGCATGCTGTAAGTGTCGACATAGATTTGCGGTTCTATATGGTTTTTCACTCATACGAGCTCCTTGACGTCGCTATGTGATACTTGAATGTGTGTTATTCGAGTCGCACTTACTTTGAAATGGGATTCTCAGCTAAGAAGCCACTGATCATAGGAATAACTTCCTCACTAGCGTCTTCAAGAATGTAGTGACCACAGTCAGAAAACTCATTCACTGTTGCATGAGGCATCTTCTCTTTCCATTTGGCAAGAAAGTGCTTATCAAAAACAAAATCTTTCAATCCCCAACAAATGATCGTTGGGACAGTAGAGAACAAGGGTAAACTATCATCAATATCAGAAACCAACTGATAATTTCTATCGCCCTCTTTTAATGGAATATCTTGCACAAACCTCAACGTAGAGATGCGGTTTGACCAAGAGTTAAATGGCGCAACATACGCTTCTCGAATCGATTTACTCATCGGTTTACGCTTTACACCAACATAAGAAGCCGCCGACGAGAATGCATTAAAACCTCTTACTAAGTAGGTACCTAATAGGGTATTTCGACAAATATTCAGAGCCCATGGAAACGGCTTAGATTCAGGAAGGTGGAATGCTCCTGTATTGAGAATGACAAGGCGCTTGATACGTTCAGGGTAACGAGCTGCATAGCCCATGCCTATCATGCCGCCCCAATCGTGAACGACTAACGTGATATTGTCACGAATCGATAATGACTCTAATAGTGTCTCGAGATCGTCAATGCGATTTTTTAATGTGTAGTCGTAACCAGAGTCATCCGGTTTATCGGAAAATCCACAGCCGATATGATCCGGTACAATGCACTGGTGGTTGGCACTCAATGCGCTCACTAAATTGCGATAATAGAATGACCAACTTGGGTTGCCATGAACCATCACAACCGGATCGCCTTCACCTTCATTGAGGTAGTGAAGTTGATTGCCCTTTATATCAATATAATTGCGTTTAAATGGAAACAGTGAATCCAGCATTGTTGTCCCTTTCATTGTTACCACTTTAATCCAAGCATCATGCAGTTCAAACCACTGCCTATTCCAAGAAAACTCACGTTATCACCCGGTTTGAGAAAACCGTGATCATGAGCCATTGCCGCCGTTACTGGCAAAGAAACACTGCCCATATTGCCCATTAGGCGATACGTTGGAAACTCTTTACCCACGGGAATTTGCAACGCACTAAGTACTTGCTTTCGATTTGATGCCCCAACCTGATGACAAATCACTTTGTCGACCTGCTCAGCAACCCACTCTCGCTGTTCCAAAAAGTGTTCCCATGTATCCTTCGCGAGTTTCACGCCCTCTTTCAACAGCGTAACGCCGTCAGTACGCATAAACTCACGATAGAGCTGCGGCCCCACCTCTTTCAAGCCCCATTCGCACAATTTATGGTGCTCAGGTGCGGATAAGTGGCTAGCACCTAACAGCTGGTGTTGGCGCTGATTGTTCAATGGCAATGAGCCATCAGTTAAAATAACAGCGACGGCGCCAGAACTGCCAGTTAACGTCGCCAATGACTGAGCAAAGTTCTGCATCGTCGGTTCAGCCAGCATGTGTTCGATGGTGATATCAACAATGTGCCTAGCGGATTCACACGATACCACTAGTCCAGACTTTATCTGACCCAATTCAATTCGATTGGCAATATCCAAAATGCCAGACAGCACACCCAAGCAGGCATTGCTGATGTCATAGATAGCAGTATGGGTCGACACGCCCAACTCACCAGCAATTCGACAAGCGGTCGCAGGTTCATGTTGATCTCTACACACTCCGGTATACACCACAGCGCCGAGATCATCGACATTGATACCCGTTTCATCGATGGCTTTCTGTGCTGCAGCGAGTGCACCATCAGATAACTTATGGTTTTTGGGCCACCAACGACGTTCTTCGATTCCAGTCAGTGCAGCTAGCTGCCCCATAGGAATACGGAATTTTTCATACAGAGGTGCTAAACGAGACTCTAACTCTGAGCTGGTTACCACTTGAGGGGCTAACTCATAGGCCAGACTATTTATAAAAACGCGGGAATATTTCATGCAACAGTATTAATTAGCTCGCAATATTAGACATTAGGCGCCCAATATTTAGTATTTTTAGGCATAGGGCGGACATTTGACCAAGAAACGGAAAAGGATTCAATCAAAACTACGAATTAAAGCTGATTACAGCACTATTATTGCGTAGAATGTGACTTTTATGTTACCCCACACAATAAATTGAAATGTAGAGCAATATGACAACGGTTTATCATCATCCTGTACAGATATATTATGAAGACACTGATCACTCTGGTGTTGTTTATCATCCCAACTTTTTAAAATATTTTGAACGCGCCCGTGAGCATGTGATCGATAGTGATAAATTGGCTCAGCTTTGGAATGAACACGGCCTAGGCTTTGCGGTATATAAAGCCAACATGACCTTTCAAGATGGGGTTGAGTTTGCTGAAGTGTGTGACATTCGTACTACCTTCTCGATTGATGGCAAATACAAAACGTTATGGCGTCAAGAAGTATGGCGTCCAGGAGCCACCCGAGCTGCCGTTATCGGGGACATTGAGATGGTCTGTTTGGATAAAGAGAAAAAACTGCACCCTATTCCCGATGATGTTCTGAGTTCACTCTTGTCGCAATAAATTCAATGTGCACTTTAAGTAAGCAACTTCCATTAGGTGCACATCCTTCCATTTATAAAAAATAGCGGTATAAACCCGCTGCTACGAAATATTGGGGTAATTTTTGTAAACTATTATTTTCATTAGATAAAATTAGAGTATTTACCCTAAAAGCTCCGCAAACCCATAGGAAACATAGAGTTATTCCTCAGCTGTTAATTTACTCAATAAAAACCACTCTTTTAGTCCGGTCAAACCAGTGATAAATAACCCTTTAGTCTGTTGTATCCCTAGCCTGCCTCCAGTAGTCTAGCCCACAAATAATGGATTGAGATCACTATCCAACACGATTTATATGTTGATTCAGTTATTCAAAATGAGTCAACAAACTTGTTAACGGACAATAAAGATCAAATAGATACCTAACCTTTAGGTAGTCAGTGGAGACTCATAATGAGCCAAGCACCAAAGTCACCAACTTCTTCTGCAACAACAAGCGAAGAAGATTCTCGTCTTAATAAGCGCCTGAAAGATATGCCTATTGCCATCGTCGGCATGGCTAGTATTTTTGCCAACTCTCGCTATCTCAATAAGTTTTGGGATTTAATCAGTGACAAAATCGACGCAATCTCAGATATTCCAGACACACACTGGAAAACTGAAGATTACTACGATGCTGATAAAACCGCTGCGGACAAGTCTTACTGTAAACGTGGCGGCTTCATGCCTGAAGTTGACTTTAACCCAATGGAGTTCGGCCTTCCGCCAAACATTCTTGAGCTTACTGATACCTCTCAGCTTCTCTCTCTTGTGGTTGCTAAAGAAGTGCTTGCCGACGCAAATCTTGCAGAAGGGTATGACAAAGACAAAATTGGTATCACGTTAGGTGTGGGTGGCGGTCAGAAGATCAGCCAGAGCTTAAATGCTCGACTGCAATACCCTATTCTTAAAAAAGTATTTGCTAACAGTGGCATCAGTGACGCTGACAGTGAGATGTTGATCAAGAAATTCCAAGACCAATACATACATTGGGAAGAGAACTCATTCCCTGGTTCTCTTGGCAACGTCATCGCTGGCCGTATCGCTAACCGCTTTGATTTAGGTGGTATGAACTGTGTGGTTGATGCAGCGTGTGCAGGCTCTTTAGCAGCGCTTCGTATGGCTCTGAGTGAGTTGGTTGAGGGTCGTAGTGAAATGATGATCACTGGTGGTGTCTGTACCGATAACTCACCGACCATGTACATGAGCTTCTCGAAAACCCCAGCCTTTACCACTAACGATACCATTCAGCCGTTTGATATCGATTCAAAAGGTATGATGATTGGTGAAGGTATTGGTATGGTTGCTCTTAAGCGCCTTGAAGATGCTGAACGTGATGGCGATCGTATCTACTCAGTCATCAAAGGCATCGGTGCCTCTTCGGATGGTAAGTTCAAAAGTATCTATGCACCGCGTCCGTCTGGCCAAGCCAAAGCGCTGAAACGTGCTTATGATGATGCAGGATTTGCCCCACATACTCTCGGGCTTTTAGAAGCGCACGGTACAGGTACGGCGGCAGGTGATGCCGCTGAATTTAGTGGTTTATCGTCGGTATTTGGCGAAGAGTTAAAAACTAAACAACACATCGCGTTAGGGTCAGTGAAATCGCAGATTGGTCACACCAAATCAACTGCAGGTACGGCCGGTCTGATTAAAGCGGCACTTGCTCTGCACCATAAAGTACTGCCAGCAACTATTAATGTCTCTGAACCAAACCCGAAATTAGAGATTAAAGACTCTCCTTTTTACCTAAATACTGAAACTCGTCCTTGGATGCAGCGTACGGACGGCACACCTCGCCGCGCGGGTATTAGCTCATTTGGGTTCGGTGGCACAAACTTCCACGTGGTACTCGAAGAGCACAGTGCTGAACACCTACGTGGTGATAAGTATCGTCAGCGTCTTGTTCCGCAAACGCTGCTATTTAGTGCAACAAGCAAAGCAGATCTACAGACTCAACTTAAGCAGATCTCTGCTGGTCTCTCTAACCAATCGGTTTCGTTTGATTCTGTGGTGGCAGATAATGCGCTTCGCTCTATCGATACAAGCCATGCCCGTTTAGGTCTAGTAGCGGCAACAGCGCATGAGTTAGAAACACTATTAACTCAAGCACTGGCCTCTTTTGATAAGCAGACCGCAACTCACTGGCAGCTGCCAAATGGTACAAGCTACCGTGAAAGCGCGTTTGTCACTAACAAATCGAAAGTTGCCGCTCTGTTCGCAGGTCAAGGTTCACAGTACCTAAACATGGGCCGTGAATTAGCGTGTTACTTCCCAGAAGTACGAGACCAAATTGCTCAATCTGATCAAGTATTTGGTGCGAACGGCAAAACACCGCTTTCAAGTGTGTTGTTCCCAATTCCAACCTTCAACAATGAAGATGCTGCCGCTCAACAGGCAACATTGACCAATACCGCGAATGCGCAAAGTGCCATTGGTACGCTATCTATGGGTCAATACCAGTTGTTGACTCAAGCGGGTTTCAGCCCTGACATGGTTGCAGGTCATAGCTTTGGTGAATTAAGTGCGCTGTGTGCATCTGGGGTTATCTCACAAGAAGATTACTATCAGCTTGCTTTCGCACGTGGTGATGCCATGGCGGCAACACCCGAAAAAGGTGACAGCGGTACTATGTATGCCGTCATCCTTGGTGACGCTTCTGAGCGTAGCAAAGTTGAAGAGATTACCGCTAAATTTGACGGTGTCAGCATTGCCAATTTCAATGCACCAACGCAATTAGTGATTGCCGGACCAACCGACTCAGCCAAACAAGCAGCAACATCACTGGAAGAAGCGGGACTCAAAGCGATTGCCCTGCCTGTTTCTGGTGCTTTCCATACACCGCTTGTTGGTCACGCTCAAAAGCCATTTGCTAGCGCGATTGAAAAAGCATCATTTACCAAGCCAAGCATTGCACTCTACTCCAATGCCAGTGGTGCTCAATACAAAAACGAAGCACGAACCATCAAAAAAGAGTTTAAGCAGCATATGCTTCAGTCCGTTCGCTTTAGCGATCAGTTGATGGCAATGTACGATGCGGGTGCCCGTCTGTTTGTTGAGTTTGGCCCTAAAAACATCTTGCAAAAATTGGTTGAAAAAACATTAGCGGAAAAAGGTGAGGAGTTGATTGCTATCAGCTTGAACCCAAATCCGAAAGGCGACAGTGATGCACAGTTCCGTCTCGCCGCCGTACAGCTAGCGGTTGCCGGTATTGAACTTGATAATGTAGACCCTTATCAAGCAGACATTGCCGCTCCAGCAGCTGCATCACCAATGAATATTAAGCTCAGCGCGACCAATCATATTAGTCCCGCTACGCGAGCTAAAATGGATAAATCATTAACAACAGGTTCAGTAACACTTGAAAAAGAGGTGGTTGAAAAAGTGGTTGAGAAAATAGTAGAGAAAGAAGTGATTAAAACGGTAGTACAAGAAGTACCTGTCGCCGCAGCGCCTACTGCCGCTGTAGGTTCTACTTCTGTCAATGTACAAACGGCACCTGTTGCGACGGCTGCTCCTGCTAGCAGTGGCAGCACTTTAGACGCTTTCTTTACGGCTCAACAGCAAGCCGCAGAACTGCACCAGCAATTCTTAGCGATTCCACAGCAGTACGGTGATACGTTTACCACCTTAATGGCTGAGCACACCAAAATGGCCGCTGCAGGTATTGCCATTCCTGAGAGCCTACAACGCTCAATGGAGATGTTCCATCAGCATCAGTCTGAGACACTAAAAGCGCACGCTAACTTTTTAGCACATCAGGCACAAGGCACTGAATCGCTAACACATAGCTTAACAGGAACAGCGCTATCCACTCAGGCGCCAATTTATCAAACTCCTGCAAGCCAAGCACCTGTTGTTCAAGCCCCGCTAACTCAAGTGACTTCTGCACCTACACAACCAGCAGCGGCTAAAGCTGCGCCAGTGGTTGCCGTGAAGCCTGCACCGATTGCTCAACCTGTCGTTGCTCCGATTGTTGTGCCAGCGCCAGCACCTGTTGCGGTTGCTGCTCCTGTTTCAGCTAATGCCGATGCGAAAGCGGTCATGCTTGATGTTGTTGCAGAGAAGACGGGCTACCCTACTGAAATGCTCGATCTAGAGATGGATATGGAAGCCGATTTAGGCATCGACTCCATCAAACGTGTTGAGATCCTAGGGACGGTACAAGAGCAGATGCCTCACCTTCCAGAACTCAACCCTGAAGATCTCGCGGAGTGTCGCACACTGGGCGAAATCGTCAGTTACATGAACAGTAAAATGGGGTCAGCAGCTCCGGTTGCTGTATCTGTTGTTGCCGCACCAGTTGCCAATGGCCTTGATGCAGAAAAAGTACAAAACACCATGCTTGAAGTGGTGGCTGATAAAACCGGCTACCCAACAGAGATGCTTGAACTATCGATGGATATGGAAGCGGATCTGGGTATCGACTCAATCAAGCGTGTTGAAATTCTAGGTACAGTGCAAGAGCAATTACCGACTCTTCCTGAGCTTAATCCTGAAGATTTAGCAGAGTGTCGTACTCTAGGCGAAATCGTAGACTACATGAACAGTAAGCTAGGTTCGGCGGTTTCTGTAAGCGCAGCTCCTGCAGTTCAAGCACAAGCTGCGAGTGGTTTAGATGCCTCTACCGTTCAAAATACCATGTTAGAAGTGGTTGCGGACAAAACGGGTTACCCTACCGAAATGCTTGATCTTGCGATGGACATGGAAGCCGATTTAGGTATCGACTCCATCAAACGTGTTGAAATTCTTGGTACAGTGCAAGAGCAGCTACCGACTCTGCCAGAGCTTAACCCTGAAGATCTTGCTGAGTGCCGCACTTTGGGCGAAATCGTTGACTACATGAACAGCAAACTGGGTGCAGTTGCTCCTGTGGCAGAAACTGTCGCAACAGCGCCTACAGCTACATCAACTGGCGGTTTAGACGCAGCGCAAGTTCAAGCGACCATGCTTGATGTCGTAGCTGATAAAACGGGTTACCCATCAGAAATGCTAGACCTTGCCATGGATATGGAAGCCGATTTAGGTATCGACTCCATCAAACGCGTTGAGATTCTAGGTACGGTTCAAGATCAACTGCCAACGCTGCCTGAGCTTAACCCTGAAGATTTAGCTGAGTGCCGTACCCTAGGTGAAATCGTCGACTACATGAACAGCAAACTGCCGGCAACCTCGGCAGCTGCACCATCGGTTGAAGCACCTGCCGCTCAAGCTTCTGGCTTAGACGCTGCACATGTACAGACTACCATGATGGATGTTGTTGCTGATAAGACCGGTTACCCTGCAGAAATGCTTGACCTGGCAATGGACATGGAAGCGGATCTTGGAATTGATTCAATCAAACGTGTTGAGATCTTAGGAACGGTTCAAGACCAACTACCAACACTTCCTGAACTCAATCCTGAAGATTTAGCTGAGTGTCGTACACTGGGCGAAATCGTCACTTACATGCAAAGCAAACTGGGTGATTCAGCCGCTACTGTCGCAACACCAGCGTCAGTGGTTGCCCCAACAGCACCTAGTGTTGAACTGCCTCCACACAGCGAGGTAGCGCTAAAAAAGCTTCCATCGGCGGATAAATTAACAGACTGCTTCTCAACCGACGGCTGCATTGTGATCACAGATGATGGACACAATGCTGGCGTACTGGCTGAAAAACTAACGGCAAACAACCTGAATGTGGTTGTGGTTCGTCGTGCAGCCTTATCTGTCGATAGTGACAAACAACAGTCTCCTTTGAGCAGCGATATTGCCAGCTATCAGCTTAGCGATAACAGCGAAGCGTCTCTAAACGCACTCATCACCGAGATTGAAAGCAAACATACCGCCATTTCAGGCCTTGTACACCTTCAGCCTCAAGTGACGGAATCAAACAGCTCGGCGGTTATCTTGGATAACAGTGCCAAAGAGAGTGTTGAACACGCTTTCTTATGGGCGAAGCTGCTACAGCCTACTTTGACTAAAGCCGATGATAAACGTCGTAGCTTTATCACAGTTAGCCGTATTGATGGTGGTTTTGGTTACCTTAATAGCGAGCTACTGTTGAAGGCAGAGCTTAACCAAGCGGCCCTATCTGGATTAACCAAAACGTTAAGCCATGAGTGGGACAACGTATTCTGTCGCGCCCTGGATATCGCACCAACCGTTGAAGCAAGAGACTTTGCGGATGCCATTGTTGCTGAGTTATTTGACGCGAGCACTCGCGCTATCGAAGTCGGCATTAGTGAGTCCGGTCGTATGGCACTGGTTGCTGGCGAAGCGTCACACAAAACAGCAGCTGCAAAATTGGATGCAAGCGACAAGGTACTGGTTACCGGCGGCGCGAAAGGGGTGACCTTTGAGTGTGCGTTAACCTTAGCTAAACAGTGCAAATCACACTTTATTTTAGCCGGTCGCAGCCAATTCATGAGTCCATCTGAGCTGCCACAATGGGCACAGAATAAATCAGAGAGTGAACTGAAAGTCTCTGCCATCGCTCACCTGCAAGCTTCTGGTGATAAGCCAACACCGAAAAAGGTGGATGCTCTGTTATGGCCAGTTCTGAGTAACATAGAGATCAGCAATGCGCTTAACGCCTTTACGGATGCTGGCGCAACGGCTGAGTACATCAGCTTAGACGTGTCTAACCAGCAATCTGTGGCTGACACCCTTGCGAATGTCACCGGTATTACTGGCCTGATCCACGGTGCAGGTGTCCTAGCGGATAAACACATTCAAGACAAAACCTTGGATGAGCTTAACCGTGTGTATGGCACTAAAGTCGGTGGACTTAATGCCGTACTTTCTGCACTTGATAGCAGCAAACTAAAACTGTTTGCCATGTTCTCATCAGCGGCAGGTTTCTATGGTAATACAGGACAGAGCGACTATGCGATGTCTAACGATATTCTTAATAAAGCGTCTTTACAGTTCTCTGCACGGTTCCCGCAAGCAAAAGTAATGAGCTTCAACTGGGGTCCTTGGGATGGCGGCATGGTCAACCCGGCACTGAAGAAGATGTTCACCGACCGTGGTGTCTATGTGATTCCATTACAAGCCGGAGCTGAACTGTTTAGTTCACAGCTGCTGAGTGAGTCTGGTGTTCAGTTACTTGTCGGCACTGACATGCAAGGCAACAGCGAAGAGAATAAGGAAAACAGCGTAAAAAAGCGTAATGCGGAGTCTGTGCAATCTGCAGAGGTTCCGCGTCTAAACGACAAGGTGACCGTTATTCGTCACCTTGACCCAACGGCGTTGCCTTTCATTGCGGATCACTGCATTGCAGGCAACCCTGTTCTGCCAACGGTTTGCGCTATCCAGTGGATGCGTGAAGTGGCGCAACAGCAGTTGGGCGCTGTGGTTGAGGTTCACGACTATAAGCTATTAAAAGGTATCATCTTTGATTCGAATGAGATTCAAGAGATCACGTTAACCCTCATCCCTGAAGGTGAAGGAAAAACAGCAGCGATGATCACCAGCCAAGGTCGCCCTCAATACCGTGCAACCATAGTGGTTCCTAGTCAAAGGGTCAGCACCACTAAAACCTTTGACAGTGCAAAGGTGGTTACAGACCGCCATGAGCTGTACAGCAATGGTACTCTGTTTCATGGCCCAAGGTTGCAAGGCATAGAGTCGGTGCAACGCTTTGATGATGCAGGCTTATTAGTTCGCTGTCAGTTGCCAACTGTCGATAATGCTGACTGTGGACCTTTTGCTCCAAGCCAGCAATTTGGCGGCAGTCAACCATTTGCAGAAGATCTGCTGTTACAAGCGATGCTGGTGTGGGCAAGATTACAATATGGTGCGGCAAGCTTGCCATCAACCATTGCGGAATTCCGTTCCCACCTGCCGTTTAACAGTGGTGATCTGGGTTGGATTGAGCTTGAAGTGGTGAAAACCACCGCTCGTTCACTCATGGCCAATGTCTCTCTTTATCATCAAGATGGACAGTTAAGTGCCACCATGAGCGGGGCAAAAGTCACAATCAGCAAATCACTTAATGATGCCTTTTTGCCTTCAACGGCAGCAGTAAAGGAGCCACTACTCTAGTGACTGATTCAACCAACAGAGCGATGCCTTTGCGCATCGCTATTTTAGCTCTGCCTTGTGCAGAGCTAAATGCGTATGGACAGCGCAGTAATTTACCTGTAGTCACCCTTGAACTCAGCGCACTGTCTGTCTCTTTTTCATCGGTTATAGCTCAAGTGATCGATAGCGTTACCAATGGTAACCTGGTCTGCTTAACTCAGCAGGGTGAGGCTACTGGCTTGCTCTTCCTTGATGGTCTCTCTGCGGCGAAAGGACGCATACATCCTCACGCCTACCTAGCGGGTTACCATTGCGCGGACAGTGCGGTTCAATCGTTGTCTCAGGCGACCTTACAAGCCAAACGTTTGCCAACGGATATTACACTTAATCTGCACTCTGACTCGCTACAAGCTCGCGATCAATTTTCGAGTTTATATAAACTGATTGGTCACTTCGAGCAGCGTACCGTTCCAGCGTCTGAAGCGATTCGCAACAAAACCGCTGATCACTACTGGTTCAGCCAACACCACCAAGCTCGCGTTGCCAGTTTGACCCTATTGGATGCTGCAGAGCAAACCACCAGCTTGATTTTCACGCAAGGCACACAATTAGCGCCTGCAAAATCTTTGCTACATTCTGAGTCACTCTTTTTTGTCATTTGTGCTAGTAGCCAAGCGGAACTGTTATCTCAATTAGAGCAGCTTCAGCATCAGGTAGAAACGACTCAAGATACGAGTGCGTTAATGATGCGCTACCTATCGGCCTATTCGACCAGTGCCCCACTGGCCCTAGTGGTTCAAGCTGCAAATGTCCAAGCACTGCATACTGAAATGGGTGTTATGAAAACGGCGATTACTGCCGCTTTCACTGAAAACAAAGCGCACAGAACCCCTGTGGGCAGCTGCTTTGTCGCCAATCAAGGTGAAGGGTTAGGTCAATCTGGACTGACGTTTGTCTACCCAGGTGTGGGAACCGTGTACGGCGGAATGCTTAACGAGTTACACCTCTACTTTCCAGATCTCTATGCCAAATTAGAGCGTGAAGGCAACCTCAAAGAGATGCTCCAAGCAGAGCATATCTATAGTGAAGATGCCCCTACGATGAGTTTAAGCCAGCTAGCGATTGCCGGTGTAGGCAGCAGTTACCTGTTTACCAAACTACTGTGCAATGAATTTGCGGTAAAACCTAACTTTGCACTGGGTTACTCCAAAGGCGAGGCGTCAATGTGGGCCAGTCTGGGCGTATGGAATAATCCTCACGCTCTGATTGAAGCGACCAAAACCAGCCCGATATTCACCTCCGCCATCTCTGGTGACTTAACCGCAGTACGTGAAGCATGGCAGCTAAATGATAGCGAAACCATTATCTGGAATAGCTTTGTAGTTCGCTGTGATGCTCAAACCATTCAAACTGCTCTCATTGACTTTCCACACGTTTATCTCGCGATTATTCAAGGTGACACTTGTGTGATTGCAGGGTGTGAAGCTCAGTGTAAAGCGCTGTTGAAACAGATTAAAAAGCGGGGTATTGCCGCCAACCGCGTAACGGCGATGCACACTACTCCAGCCCTTACTCAGCATCAACAAGTGAGCGACTTTTATAATCAGCCTCTGTGCGAACAGCTCCCCACTGATATTAAATTCATCAGTGCTGCAGGATCGTTAGCACATAATAATGATCGCCCTGTTGAACTGGATCGTCACCGCATTGCCCTCTCTATCGCTGATACGTTTTGTCATGGACTCGATTTTACCGATCTCATCAATAAAGCTCGTGGCCATGGTGCCTCACTCTTTATTGAAATAGGGGCAGACAGACAGACTGCAACCTTAATCGACAAAATAAACGCGCAAGCCGCACCAGAAAATGGACCAGCCTTTGCCGCAGCGGTAGCTATTGATGCTAAAGGTGGTAGTGATGCAACCAACTTGCTTAAATGCATTGCACAATTAATTACGCACCGAGTGCCGCTCTCTATTGAGCCTCTCATTGCTGGGCTTACTCGCCAGCAAGATGCGCAGTCAGATTCTCTGGCAACAGCAACACATATGAAAGAAGGACAGTCAGTTTGAGTTCTCCAAAATCTAAAATTGCTATCGTTGGTTTAGCCAACCTCTATCCAGACGCCAAAACACCACAACAGTTTTGGGACAACCTTGTTCAACTAAAGGATTCCCGTACAACGCTCTCTGCGGAAAAACTAGGCGCGAATCCTGCTGATTATCAAGGTATTCAAGGAGAGTCTGATCGCTTCTATTGTGATAAAGGCGGTTACATTGAAAACTTCACCTTTGATGCCAATGGTTATCAGCAATCTGTAGACCATTTCCAAGGGTTAGATCAGAGTTTTTTATGGGCTTTGGATACCAGCCGTAAAGCGCTGGTAGATGCTGGAATTGAATTAAACGCTGAGATTCTTGAGCGTACTGGTGTGATCATGGGGGCGTTGTCGTTCCCAACCACCCAATCAAATGAACTCTTTGTTCCTATCTACCATTCTGTAGTAGAAAAAGCGCTAAAAGAGAAACTCAATAGCCCGCACTTCTCTCTTCAACCGTTTGATTCACAATCGTCAAACAAGAATACCATCAACAGTGTCGGTATTAACGGTTCGATTGCCCATAACACCTCTAAAATAGTAGCAGATGCATTAGGTCTTGGCAGTGCACAGCTGAGCTTAGATGCCGCTTGTGCCAGCTCAGTCTATTCGTTGAAGCTTGCGTGTGACTACCTCACAACAGGCAAAGCAGACATGATGCTTGCTGGTGCGGTGTCAGGGGCTGATCCATTCTTCATCAACATGGGCTTCTCTATTTTCCACGCCTATCCTGATCATGGAGTGTCTGTCCCTTTTGACTCAAACAGTAAAGGGTTATTTGCCGGTGAAGGCGCTGGCGTATTAGTACTGAAACGACTCGAAGATGCAGAGCGTGATGGCGATCATATTTATGCGGTTGTTAGCGGTGTCGGTCTATCTAATGATGGTAAAGGCCAGTTTGTTTTAAGCCCGAACAGCAAAGGACAAGTACAGGCGTTTGAACGCGCTTACGACAGCTCCGATTTACAACCTGAATCGATTGAAGTTATTGAATGTCATGCCACGGGGACTCCACTGGGTGATAAAGTTGAACTGACCTCTATGGAGCGTTTCTTCAGTGACAAACTCAATGGCAGTGCGACCCCGCTTATTGGCTCCGCAAAATCGAATCTGGGTCATCTACTCACTGCTGCGGGCATGCCCGGCATCATGAAAATGATCTTTGCCATGAAAGAGAAGCTGCTGCCGCCAAGTGTTAATTTAAAAACACCGCTGAGCTCTCCAGATGGACTGTTTGGTAGCCATACGCTACCAACTACAGTACAGCCTTGGCCAGAAAAAGCACAAAATAGTGAACGCCATGCTGGGGTCTCTGTGTTTGGTTTTGGCGGTTGTAATGCACACCTATTGTTAGAGTCTTATTCTGGTGTAGCGGTAAGCACACCAGAATCCAAGTCTACTGTTAGCAAGCAAGTGGAATTTGCCATTACTGGTTTGGCATCTCACTTTGGGCCTCTTGCCTCAGTCAATGTGTTTAACCAAGCGATTCAAAATGATAACAGTGCGTTCATTGACCTACCTGCCAAACGCTGGAAAGGGATCAATGAGCATCCTGAACTGTTAAGCACTTTTGGTTTAGATGCGGTACCTCAAGGTGCCTATATTGATCAGTTCGAGTTGGACTTCTTACGCTTTAAAGTCCCGCCTAATGAAGACGACCGTTTGATCTCTCAGCAGTTGCTCTTGATGAAAGTCGCCGATGAAGCGATACGCGATGCCAACTTAGTTGCCGGTCAGAAAGTCGCCGTCTTGGTTGCCATGGAGACTGAGCTGGAACTGCATCAGTTCCGTGGACGTGTGAACTTGCATACTCAGCTTGCTCAAAGTTTAGCGGTCATGGGCGTTGAGCTGAGTGACACTGAATATCAGGCGCTCGAAGCGATTGCAATGGACAGCGTACTTGATGCGGCGAAACTGAATCAGTACACCAGCTTTATCGGTAACATCATGGCCTCGCGAATCGCCTCGTTATGGGATTTCAACGGACCAGCCTTTACCATCTCTGCCGCTGATCAATCGGTGGCTCGCTGTATCGATGTTGCTCAAAACCTAATGTCTCAAGAGTCCCTCGATGCGGTTGTTATCGCGGCAGTAGATCTCAGCGGCAGCGCCGAACAAGTTCTGCTTAAAAACCAACAATCCACTGTTGATGCAACTTGGAAGGTCGGTGAAGGTGCTGGTGCTGTGGTATTGGTTGATAGTCAATCGTCTAGTCTTTCAGTGGGTTACGGTCAAATTAACGGCTTAGAGTTTAGCCGTTCGAACGCTTCCTCAGCCGCAACTGACAGGCTACTGACTCACACCGCTACTGCGACTGAATCTATTGCCGTGGTTGAATTAAACCACTCTGCAATCTCTGGATCTGCTTTTGCTACCGGCGTTTTCTCGCCAACCTGCAAGCAGACTCAAGCAGAGCAGCGTATTGGCCACTGTTACGCCGCTTCTGGCATGGCGAGTTTATTGCACGGACTCCTTAACTTAAACGCGCAACCTGCCTCTCAAGCAGAAAAAGCCGCTCTAGTCGTCACTGACAGTGAACAACAGTGTTCGCAGCTTTTAATCACTCAACACCCGACACAACAGAGCGCGCTTAACGCTCGCTTGTCTGAAGAGTTGGTGCTGGATGCAAAAATTAAACTGGTAAAAAATGTCACCTTAGGTGGCCGAAATATCCACCAGCACATTGTCTCTACCGAGCTGGCTGAACTGTCATCAATACAACAAAAAATAGCCTCGGCACAGCCTAGCGCTGTACAGCTATCTAATTCTGAACATGTTCTTCAAACTAAGAACCAACCACAAGCGCCATCTACTCCGATAGCGCCGACCACAGGGTTTAAACATAGTATGACCAACAAGATTTCAAATCCCGAGTTACTGACGCCGTTCCAACACAATCAGATGTTGGCTCAGCAAGTTCATAAAGCGTTTTTACAAAATCGTGAGCAAGGGCTTAAATTAGCTGATGCTCTGTTAAAGGCTCAAATAGCCCAAGCAACAGGACAACCGCAAGCTGCAGCTACCACGCCTACTGCAACCCAAGCTCTCGTTCCGGACCACTCCTCGCAAGCTCACGCTTATGTAGCTCCAACACCAGAACGTAAACCTTGTATTTGGGACTATGACGATCTGGTTGAATACGCGGAAGGCGATATTGCTAATGTATTCGGATCAGACTATGCCGTTATTGATAACTACTCACGCCGTGTAAGACTGCCGACCACCGATTACCTTCTGGTCTCGCGAGTGACCAAACTCGACGCCACTATGCTTGAGTACAAACCGAGTACCATGACCACCGAATATGATATCCCGGTTGATGCGCCTTACTTAGTTGATGGCCAGATTCCTTGGGCGGTGGCTGTTGAGTCAGGTCAATGTGATCTGATGTTGATCAGCTACCTCGGTATTGATTTTGAGAACAAGGGCGATCGCGTATACCGTTTATTGGATTGTACCCTCACCTTCCTAGAAGATCTGCCGCGCGGTGGGGATACGTTGCGTTACGATATCTCCATCAATAACTTTGCCCGTAATGGCGACACACTGCTTTTCTTCTTCTCGTACGAGTGTTTCGTTGGCGATAAGATGGTCCTTAAAATGGATGGCGGTTGCGCGGGTTTCTTCACTGATGAAGAGCTGGCTGATGGTAAAGGCGTTATCCGCACTGATGATGAGATCAATGCTCGTAAGTTAGCGGTTAAGCAGCGCTTTACGCCACTCCTGAACTGCAACAAAACTCAGTTTAGCTACCCTGAGCTGCATAACTTGCTTAGCGCGAATGTTGCCGCTTGTTTTGGTCCGAGTCATGCTCACATTCCGCATCAACCTTCTTTGTGCTTTAGCTCAGAAAAATTCATGATGATTGAGCAAGTGAATCATGTTGATCCACAAGGTGGACCGTGGGGACTGGGGTTAATTGAAGGTCAAAAACAGTTAGAACCCGATCATTGGTATTTCCCTTGTCACTTTAAAGATGACTCGGTAATGGCAGGATCCTTGATGGCGGAAGGTTGTGGCCAGTTACTGCAATTCTTTATGCTGCATCTAGGCATGCACACCTTAACCAGCAACGGGCGTTTCCAACCACTAGAAAATGCATCACAACAGGTACGTTGTCGTGGTCAAGTACTGCCGCAATCTGGCCTATTGACTTACCGCATGGAAGTAACTGAGATTGGTACTTCACCTCGTCCATACGCCAAAGCTAACATTGATATTCTGCTTAACGGTAAAGCGGTGGTGGATTTCCAAAACCTTGGCGTGATGATCAAAGAGGAAGATGAGTGTACTCGCTACCTGCCAAGTTCAAATACTGAACAAGTTATCATTTCAAATGCTGACTCCATTGATCAAACCGCCTCTGTTAATGCACCACTAATGGCACAGATTCCTGATTTACAAACCGCACCAAACAAAGGGGTGATTCCTCTACAGCACGTTGAAGCGCCGCATACTCCGGATTACCCTAACCGTACTCCTGATAGTGTCCCTTTTACGCCATATCATATGTTTGAGTTTGCTACCGGTAACATTGAGAAGTGCTTCGGCCCTGACTTTGATATCTATCGCGGCATGATCCCACCACGTACTCCGTGTGGCGACCTGCAATTGACCACGCGTGTTATTGAAGTCAATGGCGAGCGCGGTAACTTCAAAACGCCTTCATCGTGTATTGCAGAGTACGAAGTGCCGGCTAACGCGTGGTATTTTGATGAGAACAGTCATGAGACATTGATGCCTTATTCGGTATTGATGGAGATCTCTCTGCAGCCTAATGGTTTCATTTCGGGTTACATGGGGACCACACTGGGTTTCCCTGGTCTTGAACTGTTCTTCCGTAACTTAGATGGCAGCGGCAAAATGCTGCGCAATGTGGATCTTCGCGGTAAAACCATCGTCAATGACTCTCGCCTACTCTCCACTGTCATGATGGGCACTAACATTGTACAGAGCTTTACCTTTGAGCTAAGCACAGATGGCGTACCTTTCTATGAAGGCAAAGCGGTATTTGGTTACTTCAAAGGCGAAGCACTCAAAGATCAACTTGGTCTGGACAATGGCAAAGTGACCCACCCTTGGCATGTTGATAATAACCAAACCCCAGATCAAACCATTAATCTGTTAGATAAAAGTACGCGCTACTTCAATGCGCCAGTCTCTGCTCAAGGGCTTGAGCAGTCGCACTACAAGCTTGCCGGTGGTCGCCTTAACTTTATCGATACAGTACAAATTACCACTGGCGGCGGTAAAGCAGGGTTAGATTACCTCTATGCAGAACGCACCATTGATCCGAGCGATTGGTTCTTCCAGTTCCATTTCCACCAGGACCCAGTAATGCCAGGTTCATTAGGGGTAGAAGCGATCATTGAGCTGATGCAAACCTACGCCATTAATAAAGATCTAGGCGCTGGTTTCACCAATCCTAAATTTGGTCAGATTCAATCTGAAGTGAAGTGGAAATATCGCGGACAGATAAATCCACTGAACAAGCAGATGTCACTGGATGTTCACATTACCGCCATCAAAGATGAAGATGGCAAGAAAATTATTGTTGGTGACGCCAACTTAAGTAAAGATGGGCTTCGTATTTATGAAGTAGCTGATATCGCAATCTGTATTGAAGAGGCCTAAGCGAGAGTATGACAATGAATAACACGTTAACCAACAACGAAAAGCTGACACCTTGGCCATGGCAGGTTGAAGAGTCAACCACGCAGTTCAACGAAGCTGCGATCATTAAGATACTCAAAGATTTCACCATGGGTTGTTACGCCATCGCCCACCCAGAAAGGGGCTTGGGGCTGAGTCAGCAAGCGAATATCACCTCGAATGATGCCGCCAGTGCTAAAGGGACTCATCCGGTCAGCGCGTTTGCTCCTGCATTAGGGACACAAAGCTTAGGTGATGCTGATTTTCGCCGTGTGCATGGGGTGAAGTACGCCTATTACGCCGGCGCGATGGCCAATGGTATCTCATCTGAAGAGTTAGTGATTGCCCTTGGTCAAGCTGGCATCTTATGCTCATTTGGTGCCGCGGGGTTAATTCCTTCACGCGTTGAACAAGCGATCAATCGTATTCAAGCTGCGCTGCCTAATGGGCCGTATGCGTTTAACTTGATCCACAGCCCGAGCGAACCCGCTCTTGAGCGTGGAAGTGTTGAGCTATTTTTAAAGCATAAAGTACGCACTGTTGAGGCGTCCGCTTTTTTAAATCTTACCCCGCAGATTGTTCACTATCGCGCAGCAGGCCTTAGCCGAAATGCAAAAGGCGAGATTGCAGTGGCAAACAAAGTGATTGCTAAAGTGAGCCGTACGGAAGTGGCTCGCCACTTTATGCAACCTGCGCCCGCTAAAATGCTACAAGGCTTAGTGGATGAAGGGCGCATTACCGCTGAACAGATGGAGTTAGCTCAACTGGTTCCTATGGCGGATGATATTACCGCGGAGGCTGACTCAGGCGGTCATACGGATAACCGTCCATTGGTAACACTATTACCAACGATCTTAGCGTTAAAAGATGAAATCCAGGCTCAGTTTAATTTCAATCCACCTCTTCGCGTTGGTACCGGAGGTGGTGTCGGAACTCCAGATGCTGCGCTCGCTGCGTTTAACATGGGTGCTGCCTATATTGTGACCGGCTCAATCAACCAAGCATGTGTTGAAGCGGGCGCGAGTAACCACACTCGTAAACTGCTTTCAACCACCGAGATGGCTGATGTCGCGATGGCACCTGCTGCCGATATGTTTGAGATGGGCGTGAAGCTTCAAGTAGTGAAACGCGGCACCCTTTTCCCAATGCGTGCTAACAAGTTATACGATCTGTATGCGCGTTATGACTCTATTGAAGATATTCCAACCGCCGAACGTGAAAAGCTTGAAAAACAGGTATTCCGTTCGACGTTAGACGATATCTGGACTGGGACTGTGGCGCACTTTAATGAACGCGACCCAAAACAGATTGAACGTGCCGAAGGTAATCCAAAGCGTAAAATGGCATTGATTTTCCGTTGGTATTTAGGGCTTTCTAGCCGCTGGTCAAACAGTGGGGAAGTCGGGCGTGAAATGGATTATCAAATTTGGGCAGGGCCGGCACTCGGCGCATTTAATGCATGGGCAAAAGGCTCTTATCTTGACGATTATACGCAGCGTAATGCTGTCGATCTGGCTAAGCACCTTATGTATGGTGCCGCCTATCTGTCTCGTGTTAACTTACTGCAATCTCAAGGTGTGAATTTACCACAATCGGTGATTCGCTGGAAACCAACTGATCGTATGGCTTAACAGTACTTTCAACATAAAAAAAAGAGGAAGACCTATGGTCTTCCTCTTTTTTATCAATTAGTTAGAATCGTTGCTGTTTGACTCTAACTCTTCACGTCCTTTGTGGAAAGCTCTATACGCTAACACCATCAGCGTAATAATCAGTTTAGAACTCAACCAAATCATTAAAACAGATATACCCTTGCCAAGTTATATTTTCGAGCAAAATTATACCAATCTTTAATTATTTTACTAGTCAAAATAAATGATTTGTTAACTTTGTCGAAGGCATGACACTAAGGTTTTACAATTTGTCTCATTCGTTCTTGAACCACATCAATCAATAGATCTGGTTGGAACTTCGAAATAAACCGATCACAACCGACTTTTTCGACCATCGCTTCATTAAAGTTACCACTCAGTGAGGTGTTCAATGCAATGAAAAGACCTTTCATTCTTGGGTCAGTTCTTACTTCATGGGTTAAGGTATAACCATCCATTTCAGGCATTTCGGCATCAGTAAACATCATCAGTATCTCATCGGTGACGGTTTTACCCTCATCACACCAACGCTTCAACAGCTCATAGGCTTGTTTACCATCATTGCACTCAATCACCTCTAAACCCACCAGCTTTAACGTTTCGCGAACTTGTGACCGAGCGGTACGAGAATCATCAACAATCAAAACTTTACGGCCCTGCATATGGCTCACAAGTTCTTCATCTAACACCTCTTTAGAGATGGAAATGTCGTAATCGATGATCTCAGAAAGTACTTTTTCAACATCAATGATCTCAATAATCTGCCTCATTCCCTCTTCTTCGATGTGAGAGATGGCAGTCAAATAAGTCGCTCGCCCTACTGTTGCAGGTGGCGGTTGAATATCCGTCCAAGTCGTATTGACAATGTTTCGAACTTGACCAACGAGAAAGCCTTGTACCGTTCGGTTGTACTCTGTAATGATCAGATTGGTTTCTGACTCACGATCCATCGGTCGCATTCCAACAGCGGCACGAAGATCTATAATGGGCACAGGCGTCCCTCGCAGAGTTGCTACACCCACAATGTTTGTATGTGAGCCCGGGAGCTTTGCCAATGGCGGAACTTTTAAAATCTCTTTAACTTTAAATACATTGATAGCAAACAGTTGGTTGGTATTTAATTTAAACAACAACAACTCTAAGCGGTTTTCCCCGACTAAGTTGGTTCGCTGATCAACGGTGCTTAATATTCCAGACATACATTTTCACTCTGCTAACAATTTTATTAGTTATGTCACTTAATATGCAATTATTGCCTATAAATGTCACGTACAACCCATTTTTTTATCTAACTTACATCTCAAAGTCAGAATTTTATAACAATTAATTCGCTAAAATATTACAAATTACATGCATAAGGCCACTGATTCCTATAATATCACCATCACTTATAGAAATGCTGTATATAGGACCGTATTATGAACCAAACCCAACCCTTTTTATTTCGACTCGCTAATACTAGTTTAGTGCTTCAAATCGTTATCGGCATTATTGCTGGCGTTTTATTTGCAATCACTGTTCCTGACATCGCGATTTCTTTAGGCCTTTTCGGTCAACTTTTCGTGAGTGCATTGAAAGCGGTTGCTCCTATTTTAGTCTTCATTTTGGTCGCTTCATCCATTGCTAACCAAAAGAGCGGCAGCCACACTAACATGAAACCGATTGTGTCACTCTACCTAGCGGGCACTTTTGCTGCAGCGTTAACCGCGGTTGTGATGAGCTTCCTATTTCCAACCACGTTAACTCTCGTCACCAGTAATACGGCTATCGCACCACCTGAAGGCATTACTGAGGTATTGCATACCCTACTGTTTAAAATCATCGACAACCCAATTAATGCGCTTATGACGGGTAACTTTATCGGTATTCTCGGTTGGGCTGTTGCACTGGGTCTTGTATTGAACAAAGCATCAACCGCAACCAAGCAGATTTTTGTCGACCTTTCTGACGGCATATCTACCATCGTAACGGTCGTCATTCGTTTCGCACCTCTTGGTATCTTTGGTCTTGTCGCTAATACCTTCGCTGAAACTGGCTTCTCAGCTCTACTCGGTTATTCCCACCTTCTTGTGGTATTACTAAGTTCAATGCTGATCATGGCACTGGTTATTAACCCAATCTTTGTGTTTGTTAAAACCAAGCGTAACCCTTACCCATTGGTCTTCAAATGCCTCAGAGAGAGTGGTGTTACAGCCTTCTTTACTCGTAGTTCAGCGGCTAACATTCCAGTGAATATGGACCTGTGTAAACGTTTGGATCTGCATGAAGACACTTACTCAGTCTCTATCCCGCTTGGCGCAACCATTAACATGGGCGGTGCAGCAATCACCATTACGGTATTAACCCTAGCAGCGGTTCATACACTCGGTGTGCAAGTAGATATTGCTACTGCCGTTCTATTAAGTATTGTTGCGGCAGTATCTGCTTGTGGTGCTTCTGGTGTGGCTGGCGGTTCACTACTGCTTATCCCACTAGCGTGTAGCCTATTTGGCGTACCAAACGAAGTTGCCATGCAAGTTGTCGCTGTCGGATTTATCATTGGTGTGATTCAAGACTCTGCTGAGACCGCTCTAAATAGCTCAACAGACGTCATCTTTACCACGGCAGCCTGTAAAGCGGCCGAAGACGATCAAACTTTACCCTTAGTTGCTAAGGCGTAAAATAGCATCATTAAAAGCCATGTGCGATCACATGGCTTTTCTTCTGTTTCATATCAAACTTATTGTGTATCTACCTTTCTTGTTTCTCTTAATCTGTGATCTTCATCTCTTCCTAAACAGTTCGATATCCCTACAATTGCATTGTTAACAAGATGTGAAACCCTCTCTCAACTAAATAAGATAAAAATATGRAATTGGAAGCGATCGATTACACAGCAGACAATGCTGAAGAGCTCTTTGTCAAATCTCTACGTGAAACTGGCTTTGGGGTATTAAAAAAACACCCAATTCAACAGAAACTGGTCACTTCAATTTATGACCATTGGCAGCAGTTTTTCTCGTCAACTGACGATGATAAAAAGTCGTTTCATTTTGATCCAAAGACCCAAGACGGTTTCTTTCCGTCAACGGTTTCTGAGACAGCAAAAGGGTTGACCGTTAAAGACATTAAAGAGTATTTCCACTACTACCCATGGGGACAGTGCCCCTCAGAACTAAAAGCCGAGCTACAAAGTTACTATGACAATGCCAATTCATTGGCTTCTGAGTTGTTAACTTGGGTTGAAAACCAATCGCCTTCTGATGTCTCTGCACGCTTCTCTCAACCGCTATCAAGTATGATAGAGGGTAATCAACAAACATTACTGCGTATCCTGCACTACCCACCGCTACAGGGCGATGAGGAGCTGGGTGCCATTCGCGCAGGAGCACATGAAGACATCAACCTTTTGACTATACTGCCTGCTGCTAATGAGCCCGGTTTACAAGTCATGTCTAAAGAGGGGGAGTGGTTAGATGTACCGTCTGATTTTGGCAATTTGATCATTAACATTGGTGACATGTTACAAGAAGCATCAGGGGGGTATTTTCCGTCAACCACTCACCGAGTGATCAATCCAGAAGGTGCAGATAAGAGTAAATCTCGGATCTCACTGCCCCTTTTCCTCCACCCAAAACCAGAGGTAGTACTGTCAGAAAGATACACTGCCAATGAATATCTGATGGAGCGTTTACGCGAACTGGGTGTCATTTAAGTTTCTGTTTTACTCATTTGCTTAAAATAAAAAAAAGCGGACGATATGTCCGCTTTTTTATACCCATTTATTGTCTATTTGTTATTCAAACAGATGACAAGCCACATAGTGCTCTTCACCGTTCTCCCCAACATTATAGACGGCAGGTATCTCATTTTTACACCGCTCAGTTGCTTGTGGGCAACGGGTTCTAAAGGTACAACCTGATGGTGGATTTAGGGGTGATGGTACATCTCCCTGAAGTTTAATCGCTTCAGATTTAAACGTCGGATCTGGCACAGGAATCGCTGACAGTAGCGCCTTAGTATAAGGGTGTTTAGGCTCTCGATACAGCGCCTCTGCCGGTGCTTTCTCAACCATACGCCCTAAGTACATAACACCTACATCATCACAAATGTGCTGAACTACGGCCAAGTCATGCGCAATGAATAAAAAAGAGATGCCTTTCTTCTCTTGCAGTTCAGCAATCAAATTCAATACCTGAGCTTGAACAGATACATCAAGAGCTGATACCGGTTCATCGGCCACAATGAATCTAGGCTCAAGCACTAAAGCTCGTGCGATACCGACACGTTGACGCTGCCCACCAGAAAACTCATGAGGGTAGCGGTTCAACGCTTGCGGTCGCAAACCTACAATTTCCATGACTTCGGCAATTTTGGCTTCACGCTCTTCTACTGTACCCACTTTATGGGTATCTAGGGGCTCGCGCAAAATATCATGAATGGTCATTCGTGGGCTTAAAGAAGCAAACGGGTCTTGAAAGATAATTTGAATATCTTTTCGTAACGCTTTCATCTCACTGGCACTTAGGTGAACCAGATCGGTGCCATTAAGTTTTACTTCGCCTTCGGTTGGCTCATGCAGACGCAGGATACAACGACCTAGCGTAGACTTACCGCAACCTGATTCGCCAACCAACCCTAAGGTTTTTCCTTGTTCGATGACAAAGCTCACATCATCAACCGCTTTACAGAGTCTCTGGTTCTTTTTAAAAAAGCTTTTACCGACAGCAAAGTGCTTCTTGAGACCGTTAACCTCTAGCAACATCTCACTCATACTGCACCTCCAATTGGGTTAAAGCAGGCAACTTGGTGGTGTTCAGTGCCACCTAAATCTGGGCGTTGCGTACTGCATTTAGATTCTGCAAATTCACAACGGTCTGCAAAGCGACAACCTGAAGGTAAATTAAACAGATCCGGTACCACACCATCAATGGTTGGCAATCTTGGGATCTTCTTATCTCGAACCACAGGGATCGATTTTAGAAGACCTTTGGTATAAGGGTGTTGAGGGTTAGCAAAAATATCTTCAACAGAGGCTTGCTCGATGATCTGACCACAATACATCACCACAACACGCTGACAAGACTCTGCTACCACACCGAGATCATGAGTGACCAATACAACGGCCATGTTCAACTCTTTCTGTAGTCGAACCATCTCATCCATCACCTGGGCTTGAATGGTTACATCAAGTGCCGTGGTTGGTTCATCGGCTAATAACAGATCGGGGCCACATGATAACGCCATTGCGATCATCACACGCTGTCTCATACCACCAGACAGTTGATGAGGGTATTCATTAATACGGCTTTCTGGGGAAGGAATACCGACAGTTTCCAGCATCCCAATCGCACGCTTTTTGGCTTCAGACTTACTTAAATCACTGTGCAGACGAATCACATCGACCATTTGGGTGCTGATTCGTAATACTGGATTCAATGCCGTCATTGGTTCCTGGAAGATCATCGAGATGTCGTTACCACGAATTTTTCGATACTCTTTTTCTGTCAATCCAATTAATTCACGACCATTGTATTTAATGCTGCCATCAACAATTTTTCCAGGTGGCGATGGGATCAGACCCATGATTGATAGTGAACTCACTGATTTACCACAGCCAGATTCACCCACAATAGCGATGGTCTCTCCAGGCATAATATTAAAGCTTACGCCGTCAATCGCTCGA
Organism: Aliivibrio kagoshimensis; assembly: GCF_050337105.1. Lineage (NCBI taxonomy): Bacteria > Pseudomonadati > Pseudomonadota > Gammaproteobacteria > Vibrionales > Vibrionaceae > Aliivibrio > Aliivibrio kagoshimensis. The sequence continues at coordinate 152,907 of NZ_JAKJSQ010000002.1, read as the reverse complement.
ACCGTGCCTTTATCAGTAGTGAAATCTACCGTTAAATTATCAACGACAAGTAGTGGTTTAGATTCCATGATTATACTTTCCTCGGGTCTAGTGCATCTTGCAGTGAATCTGAGAACATATTAAAAGCAAGTACTAGGATAAATAGCATGCCAGATGCAGCAAAGAAGTTACTGAAATGACCGGCAGTCACCTCGCCACTTGCTTCTGCAATCATCAAGCCCCAGCTGATGCTGTCTTTAATTCCCAAACCAAGGAAGCTTAGGATAACTTCACTTTTGATCGCTGTAATAAACAGAATCGTCATGTCGACTAATAGAATGTGAGTTGTATTTGGCATTAAATGCTTGAAGATAACACGGTATACCGGTACCCCAAGAGAGTGGGCTGCCTCAACAAACTCCATGCTTTTTAATTTAATTACTTCACCACGAACCACCCTTGCAGTACCGGTCCAGAAGGCCAGCATCATCGCAATATGCATTGAGTACGGGTTTCCTTCTAACGCAACACCAATGGCAGCAACGGTTAAGAAGTATGGGATACAGTCAATACTGTTCATGACCCACAGTACCAACTCATCAAAAACGGTTCCTGAAAAGTACCCCGTTACACAGCCAGCAATCGCACCAAACATCGTGGCAAAAATAGCCACCATCAAACCGACTTCAAAAGCAGTTTTGGTGCTGTAAATAGCACGTTGAAAAATATCTTGGCCATTGATGGTGGTTCCAAACCAGTGTTCTGCGGTTGGTCCCATCTGCCCACTTGCCATTAGGACATCCCAATCTTGGGCAATCAACCCTAACCAAACTAGTACCGCAATCAATAGGTAGCTGGCTACGACAATGAAACTCACCATTCCAATTTTATCTTTGGCAAACTTGACAACCGCTTTGGTCCACAAAGATTCTCTTTTTTGTGGCTTGCTAGTTGCGTCTAGCTGACCACTTAATACTTCAGACATAATTCCATCCCTTATTTAAGTGATATGCGCGGATCAACCATCCGGTATAACACATCAACAATACTAACCACACCAATAAACAAGAAGGTTATCAATACGATTACGGCTTTCAATACAGGAAGATCACCTGTAGTTATCGCATCGTAAGTCACCAAGCCGACACCTGGGATACCGAAGTAACTCTCCAGCAATAACGAGCCTCCTATTACTACGAATGGAATAGTGAATACAATTCGGGTAATGATTGGAATCAATGCATTTTTTAAAACATGTTTCATTAAAATCGTGGTTGGATTATGTCCAAACGCTTTCGCGGTTCGGATATGATCACGAGTGGTCTCTTCAACCAAGATGGCACGATAAAAACGGGTGTTATACCCTACCGCGACAAACACCGCGGAGATGGTAGGGACTGTCGTGTAATAGACGTAGTCTGACAGTGAGTTCACCTCCCAGCCATAGACTGGGAAGAGATTTAACCCGTAGTTAGAACAGAATATAAGTTGCGTTGCGATAATCACAATTAGATAAGAGACACTCATCCCAACAACAGATGATGACATCACCAGTTTATCGATAAATGTTGCTCTATTTTGAGCAGCAAGCAGTGCTAAACTGATCCCGATGATATGTCCAAGGAAAAAACCAGGTGTCACTAACATAATAGATACTGGAATGGTATTACTCAGTATCGTTGTCACTTTTTCACCCGTTGAATCGGAATAACCGAAATCAAAGGTAATCACCTGTTGAACATATTCGAAGTATCTAACAAAAAATGATTTGTCATACCCTAGCTGATGGCGAATCTCGTTAATCTCTTCAATCGTCGGGTTTCGACCAAGAAGATCGTAGGTTTTATCTGGCCCAAAATAGACCATTAAAACAAAACTTATCAAGGTGACACCAACCAATAAAGGCAGACTATAAATCAATTTTCTAAGGCAATATCGCAACGTTTCCATAATTCAGAGTCCTACTTCGTTGTATCTACATATTTAAAATAGTTACCGATAACGCTGCGCTGTGGCCAAACTAGGGCATCTTTATGCCACATGGTCACACCCGTTCTCGAGAAACTACCAATACCGACACAATCATCGACAAGAATAGTATTCATCTTCTTGTAGATAGCAGTACGTTCAGGACTAGGCTGCATAACGGATGCTTGTTCATACATCGCGTTATATTCAGGGTTGTTGTAGTTAGAGCTGTTTGAACCCGGCGAACGGTTAGGTCCGTAGAACAGTTGCAATGTATTCTCTGCATCTGGGTAATCTAGGCCCCATGCCATTGAGATCATCTGCGTTTTACTCTTCTTAACGTCTTTGTTGTAATCACCGAAGGTAGCGTAAGATTTGTACTTAATCTTATTTTTAGGGTATCCAATTTTAACCAAGTTACCTTTGAATTGTTCAAAGAACTGTTTCGCTTTGACACTTGATACACTTGGATAAACCAGCTTAGGCAGTGACTTAGCATCCCAACCATTTTCTGCTAACAGGGCTTTTGCACCTGCAATATCTTGCTCGATCGATGTCTTGTCCATGTTTGGATCAAAACCATCAGTTCCAGGAACAATAAAGCCTGGGTATGCATTACCGAGACCTAAGTAGAAGCGATCGATTCGCTCGGTCCAGTTGAATGATTTTACGATTGAACAGCGAAGTGCTTTGTTTTGCGCGTTGATTTTTGGATCATCAGAACGACCAAAGTACTCATCGTCGAAGTTGAACAGGTTATAAACTAGGCCTGCTTCCGTATCGACTTTGTAGTTGTATTTCTCAGCATATTCCGGCTTTAGAACCACTGGATTCTTTGAGCTAAGAACGGTTCCTACTTGCTCATTTTGTAGGCCTGTATTGGCAATCTCATTACCTTTAGAGAATGAGTTCCAACGAGCTGAAGCTTGCTTTATCCAGTTAGCTTCAATACGGTCTACGATTGGCAGCGATTTGCCTTCTAGAGCAGCAATGCCAGATGCACCGTGAATAGATTCGTCGTAACCCTCTTTAGCTAGATCCATGGTATCGCCACGGTAGCTTGGGTTACGCTCTAATACCGTTTTGGTATTGTTGTGTGATACTAACTTAAACGGGCCAGAGCCTACAGGATGAACTGACAGTTCACGACCATACTTTGCTACCGCTTCTTTTGGAACAATGCCAGAGAAACCCATTGCAAAGGTATAAGTTAATTGCGGATATGGTTTAGTCAGAACAATTTGAATGGTGTATTTGTCGACTGCTTTTAGCCCAGGGATCTCTTTCGCGTAATCAGAGCCCTCTGTTTTCCATGCGTCTAACCCTTCAATTTTACCACTCCATAACCATGAGCCTTGAGAGCGGTTCTTTTTATCAAAATGGCGTTTGAGTGAATAGACAAAATCATCTGCAACGACTTCACGTCCCTTGCCATCGGCAAACGCAGGATCGTCAGCGTACATGACACCTTGCTTAATTTTAATGGTGTAAGTTAACCCATCTTCAGACACTTCAGGGAGTGCAACTGCAAGGTTTGGTTTTAACTCAAAAGGCATGGTTAAATATTTATATTCATAAAGTGTGTCATAGACAGCGGTTACAATGGTTGTTGCATACATTGTGCCTGCTTGAGTGGTATCAAATGTGGTAGGAGCACCATTATCTGAAAACTTAAACACTTTGGTTTCATCAGCAACAGCAACGCTGGAGGCGATTAAAGCTGCTAACGGAATGAGCGTAAATTTATTCATTAAAAGTCCTTATTAGATTTATCGGTTGCTCTATCATTTCCTTCTGGAAGACCGCCGAACGGCAACCGAGTTATTCACTGCTTATTGATTCTTTACTAGTTATTCATAATGCGCATAAATAAACAAGCATAAAGTATACAATCTTAGATCTCACCGCTGAAATTTTATGAAAGCCCTTTAAACACTTGCATTAATTTTATAAACAAATTTAATAAAGCCGCATGTGACTTGATTTGAAACAAGTTTTATTCACTACTTAGATGCTAAGTATTCAGTCGTATATTTTTAACTCCGTGTATTTTTTTTATAACATCTAAAACAAAAAAGCCCCCATAAAATGGAGGCTCGCTTACAACTGATCACTTTGGTTATTTTCAGCTACTTTCTGTTGCTTCTTTTCCTTGGAATTAACATTGCCGAGCCGCATTCAGGGCTATTGATAATAGTTGCATCCAAACTGAATACTTCTTGTAGCATGCTTTCAGTCATCACCTGTTTACTCTCCCCTTGAATATAGAGTTTCCCAGATTTCATTACGATAAGTTCATCCGCATAGCGGCACGCCTGATTAAGATCATGCAGTACCACAACCACTGTTTTCCCACGTTCTACTAATTCAACCAAAATATCTAACAATTCATATTGATGCGAAAGATCTAGGTAGGTCGTCGGTTCGTCGAGCAACACAATATCGGTATTTTGAGCCAGAATCATGGCGATCCATACTCGTTGCCTTTGCCCGCCAGATAACGCACTCACTGGGCTATCTGAAAATGCGTCAACATTGGCGCTCTTCATCGCCTGATCCACATAGTAGTGATCATCCTTATTTAGACTCCCCATCATGTTTACATAGGGCGCCCTACCAAATCCGACTAACTCTTTTACGGTAACTCCTTCTGGTGTAATGGGCGTTTGAGGTAACAAAGAAATATGTTGTGCTAACGCTTTACTGCTCAATTGAAAAGTCGATTCCCCTGACGCTAGCGTAATGTCTCCACCTTTACTGCTGACCAATTTCACCACCGATTTTAATAAGGTAGATTTACCGCAACCGTTGGGGCCGATCAGTGCGGTAAGTTTCCCCGCTTTTATATTGCATGAAAAACCCTCTACAATAACCTTGTTGTTATAACCTAAGGTAAGATCATTTAGAGACAGTGCATGTTCCATTTGCATCACCAACGTTTATATCGAGTAAGTAAAAAAATAAAATAGGGCGCGCCAATAAAAGCCGTCAAAATGCCTGCGGGTAGCTCTATCGGCGGCATTAAAATCCTAGCAAACAGATCAGCACTCAACAAAATAGTCGCTCCCACCAACATCGTGACAGGGATCAAAGACAGATGACGCCCTCCCGTTAAGAATCGGGCGACATGTGGTGCAACTAAACCCACAAACCCAATATTGCCACAGATAGAAACGGCAACGCATGCAAGCGCTATACTGACCACTAAAGCCACTATTCTCACCTTGAATACCGGTTGCCCTAACCCTTGTGCTGTTTCATCACCTAAACCCAATAGATCAAGTCGGTACGCCAATATGATGGCAACAGGTAATAGCAGTAATAACCAAGCCCTGAGCATAGGAAGGTGACTCCAATTTCGCCCCCATATTGAGCCTGTCAGCCATATCATTGAGGTATTAATCTCCATTGGATGACTGATTAACAAAAAGTCGATGCCCGCTGAGCAGACCGCTGCTAAGGCAATTCCAATCAAAGCCAATGCGGCAGGTTGGTGTAATACGTGCCAAGCCAGCCACAGCAAAACAGCGGTAGTTATTGCTCCTCCAAAAAGGGCAATTAACGGTAACCACACAATAGGAATATCAGTCAGCAGTACGCTCGATAGCACCACGGCTAAGCTCGCACCTGAGGTAACCCCGAGCACATCAGGGGAAGCGAGTGGATTTCTCACCACACCTTGAACCAATAGACCGGAAAGTCCTAACGAAGCGCCGACTAAACTGGCCACTAGCATACGAGGAAAACGATATCCCCAAATGATGAATTCATTTTCTGTCACTTCACCAGATAGCGTTTCAATGACCTGCTCCCAAGGAACGTTCACTGCCCCAGCACTAATGTGCCAAACCGCAAACAGCGACCAAACAATAAGCAGCGATATTCCCGCTTGATAATGACGGGTCATACCTGACTCCTTACTTGCTGCTTGGTTAATAACAAGAAAAACAGCGCCCCTAATAAAGAGGTCACAATTCCGACGGGATTCTCCTGCCCGAGGTTAATGTAGCGGCTGCCAATATCAGCATAGAGTACTAGATTTCCACCTATCAATAGCGTAATAGGCATTAGGTAACGAATATCGTGCCCAACCCAGCTACGAGCAACGTGTGGAACCATTAATCCAACAAAACCTATGGGGCCTGCGACACTGACACAAGACGCAATCAATACCACAATGGCCAAACTTGATAAGGTGCGAACCTGCCATAACTTGCCGCCAACACTTTGCATCATCGATTCCCCTAACCGTAATAAGTTAAGTTGAAAGCTCAAATACATTGAAAGCAAAAAACCGATGATGAGTGTAGGTAATAGCAAGGTCACATCACTCCATCCAACATTGGCGACTGAACCAGTCAGCCAATACATGACTCCGTATGCGTGTTCATCTGCAAATATCACTGCTGCACGGGTTAATGAGATAAAAAGAAAGTTAAGTGCCACACCAGAAAGAACAACGCGAACTGGATTCACACGGCTTTGATGCAATCCCGCCAGAAAAAAGACCATGATGCCAGCCAGCAGTGCCCCCGCCATGGTAACAATAAGAATCGGTACACCGCTTAACCAAGGTAATAGACCCGTTGATGCAAACGCAAACGCAAAGGCGGCTCCGGCACTTACGCCGAAAATTGAGGGGGAAGCAAGTGGATTACGGGTTAACGACTGCATTAACAGACCAGCGACTGCCAGCCCCATTCCAGCTAACATAGCGACAAAGGCACGAGGCATTCTTATTGAATAGATAATGTGTTGATGTATCTCATTACCCGCTTGCCCTAATAAGAGTTGCCAGACATCTGTTAAAGTAAGGGGAAAATTGGACGCCAATATCAGTGATCCTGACCAGCCGAATAAAATAAGCACGACCAGCATGGCGATTTTGGTTAAATAGGAAAAACGCCAGCGAGAGGCTAGCGTTACAGTCATCGTGTTCATTATTTCAACAGTGCTTCAATTTCTGCCGCCATGATTTCAGCAGCGATCATGCCTCGATTAAGTGACCATAAACGGGGATCCGTTTCGGTATAGTGATCATTTTTCACCGAGCTCATCATGTTCCAAAGTGGATTCATTTTAAATTCATCTACAGCGGTTTCATCTCCGTACTCCCCAACCAAAAAGTAGTCTGGGTTAACCTGAAGCAGACGCTCTAACGTTGTACGTATGTAAGCTTTGTCTTTCTCTTCAGGGATCGGTGACGATAGGCCCAATCGAGTCATCACTCCACCCGCATAGGCCTTAGGTCCATGCATGGTGACACCACGTGAGCTTGATACCGCAAACATCACGGTTTTATCACTCTGTATACGGGCAGCAATATCATCCATACGCGTATTATGCGCGCTGACCATGGCGTTCATTTCAGCCTCTTTGCCTAACGCGGCTGCCACCTTAATGACGGCTTGCAAATTATCTTCGTAAGACTCACCACGACTTTTTAAAATCAAGGTGGGCGCAATTTTTTTCAGATCTTCGTAAATCGCTTCATGTCGCTCACGATCGGCAATAATCAAATCTGGTTTAAGCGAGGCAATCACCTCAAGGCTAGGTTGCGAACGAGAACCCACAGATGTCCAGCTATCAATACGCTGTCGTATCGGCTCAATAACGCGCGTGTTGTCGTTATCATCGGCGACACCTACTGGGGAGACTTTGATATTAGCGAGCGCATCAACAAACGAGAATTCCAGTGCCACTACACGTTTTGGCGCCTCTTGTAACACTAAGGTACCTATTTCATCTTTTACTCTGATTTCAGCCTGTGCTGTTGTGACTAACAACAGTGCTGATATTGCTACTATCCATTTTTTTAACACGGTAATCTCCCTGAAAACAATAATAATTCTCAAGCGCATTATCCACACGAGAGCAATTAATGCAAATGGTTATCATTTATTAATTATCGGGAGTGACTCTCATCATGAGCGAGTACTTCGGCAAGCCAAGCGGAGTTATCGGATATGAGGTGTCGTTGTGCTTTATTGACTTACAGTTTACTGAGCTGATTTACGTTACGGCGGTTCACCTTGATAAATGAGGCTGTCATCATCAGTTTTCCTTAATCGGTTGATACTCTGCAAAAATCTATAAGGCTTGAATAGCACAAATGTAATATCGAGATTATATGATCTGGTAAAGATGTTCATAGTAACACCTGACTGAATAGCTACTCATTATTTATATCGTTATTGAAAATGCAAAATACCTTTAATTTTACACTTAAAATCAACCATTTAACTAAAGGCACTTACTTTGGCGATATTATAAAATTTCATCATTAAGACGAAAGTATAAAAAATAATCACCTTGAATGCATGGGCWATTCACTATTCAGCATAGATATCCGTATATAATATACAATCTTGCTTAAAATATGATTCTCATCATCTTTTTATTATTTTTGATAGCATTATCAACTGCTATTTTATGCATTCGTTTCTTCTATTTTTCTCTCGACCGCCCATTATTTCTCAGCTCATTGCCGGATATTCATTCAAGGATATAGCTCATCAATTACGATTATTTATTCGTCACTTTCATGTGTGATTTTCCTCGCAAAACGTATTGTAGACATGCACTAACCTCCCTTTTGTAAATTGTCACTTCACAGAATTGATTTATCAAAAGGACCCTAATATGAAAAAACAGTTTCGCTTAACTGCTCTTTCCGCGGCAGTGATTGCTATCGCTTCTCTATCAGGTTGTGCAACAACAGCAGACCACTCTACTGCCAATCAAGCAGAGCAGATGCGAACCATCTTTACTGACTACCAAACAGCAGTAAACGATTTAGACAGTACCTCTTTTGGTCAGATTTCAGACCAAATGGCCGCCTCTCGTCAGACTCTTGATCGACTCTATTTAGAGAAGTTATCTCAGCTTGATCGCTCAGAGCTTACTGATGAAGACAAAGTCTATTTTGATACTTTCCTTTTTGATCGTGACATCGCCATTCGTGGTGCTTCATTAGCCAACTCTCGTTTTGGTAATCCAGATGTGCCTGTTACTCACTTCTATAACTACATGGAGTGGAATGCAGAAGAAGCTGGCGCGACAGCAGAAGATGCAGAGGGATACACAACTCAGCTTACTATGCTTCGTGAGTACACGTCGTGGGTGAAAAACTTCCACTCTCAATACTCATTAGGTGCCACTGAGCAGATTCAACTACCAAAAGTTCTGATCAAACGCTTTAATGACAGCAGTAAAGGTACGATTGCCAGTGATGACTACGCCATGTTAAAACAGGGCTTGAACGATATCGTTGCAACAGGCACGTTCGACAAAGCCTTCGTGACTGAATACACCGAAGCGGTCGCACAAGCGGAAACCGCGACTCACGATTTCATTGATTACATCGCGACCGACTACATGGCATCTGCTCGTGGTACTGGCAAGGAAGGCAGCGTTACCGATAAAAACATCGGTTGGGGCGCACTGCCAAACGGCCAAGCTTGGTATCAGTGGCACCTAGACAGAAACAGCACCACTGGCAAATCGGCTGCAGAGTTGAGCGCAATGGGTGAAGAGCTGGTTGCTGATGCCAAAGCTGAGATGATCCGTGTTGCTAAAGTGATTGTGAGCAAACATGGTAAATCCATTACCGCTGACTTTAGAGACCCGAAAACAGAGAAAACCGCGCCGCGCACCTTTGTAATCGCTGATGCGAACAACAACATTAACCTCAACGAGTTTTTTGCTTATCTAAACAGTGAGAAGTTCTTCTTCGGTCGTGATGGCAGCAATGTAACCGGAACTCAATATGCCGAGGAGTGTAAAGTTGCTTCAAACCCATCCTCATGTGAATCTTCACTGACGGACTACTACCTGTTCAAAAACAACGCCAATGAAGTGGTTAAAAGCTACTTTAATGCGATTGAAACTGACTACACCATTATTCCTTCTCCGGCTGGACGTGAGTTGTATGACGGGGTCGCCTCTTACGACAGTAACGAGTTTACTCTAAATACCAACCCAGATTACAGCCTGCAAAAATGGAATGTATCTACCCTGTTATTGCATGAAGCAGCGCCAGGTCACCACTTCCAAAATGCGTATGCGACAGAGTATCCGCCAGCAGACAAACCAGACTACATGAAAGATGTATGGTACACCGCGTACGGCGAAGGCTGGGCACTGTATACCGAATGGTTAGGCGCTGAGATGAAGATCTACGGTGAGCTAGATAGTGAAGGTAAACCAACCTTCGTGAACGGCACAGGCATGTGTACCGACAGCAACGACTACAGCAACTTCCAAGGTGGCATCTACAAAGATGCAGAGGAGTGTAACGCACTTCAATACTTCGGAAGCTTGAATGAAGCACAGCTGCGTAACATGCGTTTAGCGGTAGATACGGGCATTCACGCAAAAGGTTGGAGCATTCAAGAAGCGCGCGATTACATGAAAGCCAACTCTGCACTAGGGCAAGGTGACATCGCCTCTGAAAGCTACCGTTATGCAGCTCACGTAGGGCAAGCGGTTTCGTACAAATCTGGCTTCTTAGTCATCCGCGATATGCTGTTAAAAGCACAAAGCGAGCTAGGCGATAAGTTTGATTGGGCTGAGTTCCACGACCAGCTACTAAAATATGCAGACCAACCAATGGAAGTGATCGAAACCAGCATCACCAATTGGATCAAAGCAAAGAAGTAACACGCCAATAAATACGACCAAAGCGCTTGTTGACAACAACAAGCGCTTTTTTATAAAGAGACTATAAATCAGGTTACTTTCTTGGTTAAGGCAACATAAAGAAACACTTAAACCCATAAAATTCAGCTATATGATGCTGTCAATATTATAAAACAGCTATCTAATAAAGAAAAAAAAGACTATACCAAAAACTTGTAATATAAATAGTACAAGAGCTGACACCCTCAAATTCCTATAAATCCTATAACCATAATCAGTATATTTTATATTATTGAAAAAATAGATTGAAAAATTAATATCTGAATCTTTCTTGTCTATGATGTGAGGTAGTAAAAGTAATGGTCCAATCACCATAGTAATCCCCAAAAGAGCTCCAGTAATAATTAAATAGTAGAAAACAGCCATTAACATAATATAGACCCTCTAATAATAGCTTATGACTATACCAATGCCTCCTCCAGCACTAATACCTTTATTTACATTTAGAGCGTTTAGCTTCAAATCATCAGATATGTCTGGATCATTAACAGTAATATTTCCATCCATATCAATTTCAGCCCCAGCATTAATTTCTTTACCATATGGACCAAATGTACCGTCCAAATTGTAATTATAACCTAATGACATATTTGGCTTACAACCACCCTTTCCTTTACCATTGTCTAAAGGGTCAACGCCTAAACCCGCGTACAATCCAGCTCCAAGTTCAATATCGATAAAAGGCCTGCTAGTAATATCGCTCCATCCTAATTTTATTTTCCCTCCCCAACCACTCTTAAAACCCACAGTAACTGAGTACCTTCCATCCGGATCCACATAGCCCATTGGGTCGCCATTCACATAAGCGTAGAGATTTATCCCTCCCGCTTCTTGCAGTGGATCTCGGTTTAACCAACGCCCAAGGTTTGGCATGTAAAAACGATAACCAACTTAACATGTGACATATTTGTAAGAATTGAAAATTGATGTTTTGAGTGGAATTATTTTAATTCTTGATTTGAAATCACCTAAATAATCAACTGACAATACTGTCATTTGCATTGTGCCCATTTAGATATTTAAATTTAAAAGATAGATGAAATGAGAGCTCTTGATGGTAGCAGCAAGAGCTTTTGGGGGTTTAGTTCTGTTTACTCAATGCCAATTTCAGACCAAAGAAAACAAATAGTGCGCCGGTAAATTTAGTTAAATATTGTGTGACACGCTCACTCTGTTTTATTTTTTTACTCACAGAGGATGATGACCAAGCAAGGAAGTGGCACCAGATCATTCCGTTGATATTAAAAACAATACCCAAGAATATAAATGATAACGCTTTATTTGGAGAGTCAACAGAGATAAATTGAGGCACGAAGGCTAAAAAGAACAGCGCTACTTTAGGGTTCAGGGTATTGGTTAAAAAACCTTGATAGTATGTTTTGGCTAAAGGAATGGATCGTTTAACTGCTTCTCTATTTTGAGTTGAGCTCGCTTTGGAAAACAGCATCGATAAACCAATGTACAACAGATAGAGACAACCAATCACTTTCACAACCGTAAAGGCGGCAGCAGATGTAGCAAGAATGGCAGACAATCCAAATGCCGCCGCAAACACATGAACTAAGGTGCCTGTTCCTATTCCTAATGAAGCAACCGAACCTGCTTTAAAACCTTGCCCCGCACTTCGCCCAATAATAAACAACGAATCTGGCCCGGGGATCATGTTTAACGCAATTCCCGATACGATAAATAGCCATAGATCAGTTACCCCTAACATTTCTCACCTCGAACAGACATAGGGTGGTCTTTATTCAACTGAAGCAGATCCCAGCGGTTGCCGTACAGATCTTCAAACACCGCGACGGTGCCGTACTCTTGTTCAGCTGGCGGTCGAATAAAGGTAATACCACCAGCAACCATTCGATTATAATCGCGCCAAAAATCATCGGTGTTCAGGAACAGAAAGACACGACCACCGGCTTGATTACCAATAAAGTTATGTTGCTCTGGCTTTGAGGCTTTTGCCAATAGTAACGCCGTGCCATTTGAACCAGGCGGAGACACCACGACCCACCGTTTGTCTTGTTCTGGTTGGTAAGTATCTTCTATCAACTCAAACTTAAGTTTATTCACATAAAACTCGAGGGCTTCGTCGTAATCTTTTACCACTAATGCAATGTGCACGATTGACTGTTTCATTATCATCCTTGCTTTGTTTACAATTTGGGTGAATTATTTCAATAAGCCTTTATCAACGGCGTCATCCAGTTTACTTTCTAACACCGTCCACAACGGTTTACTCGCTTTGGCGATGCGCTCCCCATTTAAAGCGTACACTTTCTCTTTCGGTATATTATGAGTTTTCCAGCTGTGACCTTCGCCGTGCATATTGTGCAGCAGTGGCGGAACGCGGTCGATCGCTTTTGCGTAAATGGCATCAGTACTCTCGCCCGTTTCAAACTCTATCCATAGCGTTGTCAGCTCCTTAGCCAGATCACTGGGTAACATGGCAAACAAGCGTTCAATACCATCTAGCTCTTTCTGTTTCTGCTCAGTGGTTTCACTTTCATAGATAATTTTGTCACCTGCGTCGATTTCACCTAGATCGTGGATCAGTAACATCTTAATGACGCGGTCTATGTTGATGGGCTCTGAAGAGTGGTCTTTTAACATGATGGCAGAAAGGGCAACGTGCCAACTGTGTTCTGCGGAGTTTTCAAATCTATCGAGGCCGACTGGTTTGGTTTTTCTGATGACATTTTTTAGTTTTTCTATCTCGACAATAAACTGCAGTATATTCTCAATGTCGTTCATGGCGCTCCTATATTTCGGTCAGTTACTTTCGAACAAGCACAAAAAAGGCTAACACATTGTTAGCCTTGAATCTCTACTATTCGATAATTACACTAAGCTCATTAGCATCTCGTCACTGTACTCGACTATCGCTTCTTTCGCTCTGATTCGAGCAACATAATCTGGATTAGCAATAAACGGACGACCAATGGCAATCAGATCAAACTTTTCCGCATCAATCGCTTCACTGGCTGTTTCAGCGCTGTAACTACCAACACCCACTAACGTTTTACTGTAATGGCTTCGCACATAGCTGGATGCACGTCCCCCCAAATAATCGAACTCCATGCTGTCATCAAAGATTCCGATGTGTAAAAACGCCAAATCACGCTTTTCCAGCTCTGCTAATAAATGATCTGATACCGCACGATCACGGCTGTCTGTACCAATATTGGCATACGCTCCAGGGGAAACACGAAGCCCTGTTCTCTCATTACCGATACGTGCAATAACAGCGTCCATGAGCTCCAATGCAAAGCGAGACATATTTTCTGGTGTTCCACCGTATTCATCACTGCGTATATTGCTTTCATGATGTAAGAACTGGTCAATAATATATCCATTGGCACCATGAATTTCTACACCATCAAAACCTGCTGAAATGGCATTTTGAGAGGCTTGAGAAAAATCCTCAACCAGTTTCTTAATGTCACTATGCGATACCGCTTTAGGAACTTGATACGTCAACTCACGCATACGGGGAAGTGTGCCTTCAATAGCGATCGCCGAAGGTGCTAATACTGCTGCGTCATTGGTAAAGTAGGGGTGCGCAACTCTACCAGTATGCCAAAGCTGTGCAAAAATCTTACCCCCTTTATCATGAACCGCATCAGTGACTTTACGCCACCCTTCAATCTGTTTGGCAGTAAACAGGCCCGGAGTATTTGGATAACCCTGTCCATCAGCACGGATCAATATCGCTTCGCTAATGATCAACCCTGCATCTGCTCGGCGTGCGTAGTAATCCACCATGGCTTGAGTAGGCACTAATTCATCATCCGCCATGCACCTTGTCAGTGGTGCCATCAAAATACGGTTATTTAGAGTGATGCTGCTATTAAGAGCGTATGGGGTAAACAAATTCTCAGTCATGATGGCTTCCTTTATTGAATGTTCGTTCAAGATATCGTTACTTGAACAAACATTCAAGAAGTATTTTGAACAATCATTCAATGTTAAGTATAATCGGTTCCACGACCTTGTATGTTTGAGAGCGGTAATGAGAAGCGCTGAATTTGATAGAGAAACGGTTTTACGATCTGCCATGAAAGCATTCATGATAAAAGGCTATGCTAAAACGAACATGCAAGAGCTAACCAAAGCAACAGGCTTACATCCTGGTTCTATTTATTGTGCCTTTACCAATAAACGTGGTTTGCTATTAGCGGCCATTGAACAATACAATTGCGATAGAAGTGTGGAGTTCGAGCAGTTTTTTGCCCAACAGAAACCGATGCTAGACAATATTAAGGACTATTTAAACCACATTGTGAATCAATGTATCAGTTGCGATGCATCCCAAGCCTGCTTATTAACTAAAGCAATGAATGAAATTGCAGAGCAAGACGAAGAGATTCAGAAGATTATTTCCAATGACTTATGTAATTGGCAGAGTGCTATCGCCAGTAAATTTGAAATTGCCCGATCACAGGGTGAGTTAAAAAGCGTAAGAAATGATACGCAGCTCGCTCAATATCTCACAATGGGGATTTTTGGCTTAAGAACTTTCTCTCATACTCACCCAAAAGCAAATGACATACAACAACTTGCTGATCAGCTATTCAATGATATCTGCCGACATTAATTATGCCCAGGCAAACCAAGCTATAGATAAACCTACTAATAGGTATTTCAAAGCGACAACCACTCTCTTTTTTCGGTTTAGAATTAAATTGAGCTCATCATTTCGATGTTCACGGCGCTCTGACAATCGTTCTGATTCTGTGAATTCATTTTCGGGCAGCCACTGAGAAGTCGCCTTTGGAAAGTGCTGTTTGGAATGTGTTGTTGCATTATCAATATTTAATGTTGTCATTTTTAATCTCTTTCGTAATGGTTTTCATCGTTGTCCTATCCATGACCTCATTTAATATTATCCTAACTATTTGTTTTTTTCCTCAAGCCCTAGGTTAATAATTGTAAAATCTTTGCAAAAAAATATGAATAATTATAAATCGAATAAAATGCCTCTTTTTATTGCAAGTTATCCTATTTCAATCTTGGGTTCCTCATTATCTTTCTGAACTCCGATTACAGTAACCATATGAAATTGTTGAAATAAAAAATTAAAACAATAAATCGGATAATTATGTAATTTATCAGAACTGAAAGTGCCAATATATCGGTTCTATAAATATCTACGTTCTTATTTCTAAGATATATTTATATTCACATATGAAATATAACGCACTAAAGCGTTAATTGTAGGTGCGGAGAGTGGGTATTTTATCTTATGAGGAAAGAGTATTACGATATAAATAGGAGCAATTGCTGAATGAGCTACTTACATTAAATAGCTCATAAGCAGGATTTAACCTTCAATCACCTTCATTAACAGTGTGCCATCAAACATAGCTTGCTTGATTAGTGCCGCCCCTGCCATGGTCCCTTCCGTATAAAATTTACTCTGTTCAAGAACTAAATCTTGAAAGTAGATAGGAATGGATTGGCTTTCAACGCACTGTAATATTGCCGGGTAGAGAAGAGATTTGGCGTGATTCACCTCGCCTCCAATCAGGATTTTTTCTGGGTTAAATAGATTCACCATGATCGCAATCGCTTGGCCAAGATGGTGACCAAGCTCAGTGATCACTTTAATGGAAAGTTCATCGCCTTGATTGGCCGCTATACAGATCTTTTCCACACTCAATTCATCTCGTTCTAGCAACGTTTTGTGGCCATCATCGATATGTCGTTCCACTTTTTCAATTAAGGATGCAGAGCTGGCTACGGTCTCTAAACAACCTATATTGCCACAGTGACAACGCTTACCTAATTTATCAATCTGGATATGGCCTAACTCACCAATATTTCCAGTACGACCTTGAAGAACACGATTATCTAAAATAATTCCGGCACCAACACCATGATGGATTGAAATTAAAATAGAGTTTTCATTCTCTTGTGAATGACCAAAAAAATGCTCAGCCAATGCCCATGCATGAGTATCATTAGCAATATATACTGGCAGACCTGTGGCCGTTTGAATCTCTGGACCTAAGGCTAAGTTATTCACGTTATAGTGTGGCATTTGAATCACCACCCCTTCGGATGAGTTCACTAAGCCCGGAAGCGTAATACCAATACTGGTTACACGCCCCAATTGGTTCGCGTGTTTATTGAAGAAAACATCAATTTCCGACAGTAGCCTTGCCAGCACCTCTTCTTGCTCTATTTCTACAATATCTTGCTTCTCTTCAAACAAAATTGAGCCACCAAGCTCATGAAGCGCTATGGTTAAATACCCTCGCCCGAGGCGCAAGGATAAAAAATGCCAATCAACATTATCGGTTTGAAGGGCGATTGCCGGGCGACCACGACTATTTGCTTCTTGAAATGGTGTTTCTTTGATAAGGTGTGCGTCGATCAATTCGCGAGTAATTTTTGTAATACTCGCAGGAGCCAGTTCACTGACTTTAGAAAGGTCTATTCTGGAAATTGGCCCAAGCTGATCGATCAACTTGTATACTCTACCCGCATTCACTTGTTTAATTTGGTCGATATGACCTGGCTGGGCATTGTACATTTGAACTCCAAAATTTTATGATTACTGCAATTTTTTTACTTTGCGAACAAATTGTGAAGTCATTTATATGACTCGCGTGATACTCATCACACTTAGTCGATTATAAATATCCATTATGGGATCATTTAGTCCTTTATAAAAAGGGAAAAGCCTATTTTTTTATAGGCCCAAAATAAATAAGAAATGAATATGTATAAACTCAATGAACTTTTTCAGACCATTCAAGGTGAAGGGTGCTTTACCGGGACTCCTGCAATCTTTATTCGTTTACAAGGTTGCCCAGTAGGCTGTGCATGGTGTGATACCAAACAAACCTGGGATGCCCATCCTTATGACCACACTACCATTGAAAATATATTGAAAAAACGTGAAGATCACCCGAGTTGGTCTGCAATCAGTTCCGAACAAATTATCGATATTTTATCTCAGGAAGAATTTACGGCCAAACACATTGTTATTACCGGTGGTGAACCATGTTGGTACGATCTTATTCCTCTTACCACTGAATTAGAAAAGCACGGTTATCAATGTCAAATTGAAACCAGTGGCACTTTTGAAGTCAAAGCGAGCCTAAACACCTTTGTCACGGTTTCGCCAAAGATCAATATGAAAGCAAAGATGCCCATTATTCCAGCCGCTCTTGCTCGAGCCGATGAAATAAAACACCCGGTAGGCAGTCAAAAAGATATAGAGCAACTCGATTCGCTTCTTTTAGATCAGCCTTTAAAAGAGAGTGTCATTATTGCTTTGCAACCTATCAGTCAAAAAGAGAGAGCCACGACTCTCTGTATCGAGACCTGTATAGAACGTAACTGGCGCTTATCAATACAGACTCATAAATATTTATCGATCGCGTAATCAATTGTCACAATTGGTGAATATCACGCTCTTATCATGACAATATCTTTATCCATGACATATAATTTTAGTGCTAACTATTATGTGCCTACGATACTTTTATAATCTGATTGGAGTTAATATGTCGAACCGATTACGTCGAACAAAAATTGTAACCACTTTAGGACCTGCAACCGATCGCGATAATAACTTAGAAAAAATTATCATTGCAGGCGCCAATGTGGTTCGTATGAATTTTTCTCACGGCAGTGCTGAAGACCATATAAAACGTGCAAAGCAAGTACGCGAAATCGCTGCAAAATTAGGTACCCACATAGCCATTCTTGGTGATCTTCAAGGGCCAAAGATTCGTGTTTCAACCTTTCAAAATGACAAAATCGAGCTGACCATCGGCGATAAGTTCACCCTTGATAGTGATCTGCCTAAAGGGGCGGGTAATCAAGACAGTGTGGGGCTGGATTATAAAGAGCTACCTAAAGATGTCTCCACAGGCGATCTCCTACTGCTCGATGATGGCCGAGTACAACTGCAGGTGACGAATGTAGAAGGCAATAAAGTTCACACTGTGGTCACGGTTGCTGGTCCTCTCTCTAACAATAAAGGGATCAATAAAAAAGGCGGCGGTCTCTCTGCTGAAGCGTTAACGGACAAAGATAAAGCCGATATTCTGACCGCGGCTAAAATCGGTGTCGACTACTTAGCCATCTCCTTCCCACGTAATGGCGATGACATGCACTATGCACGCCGCCTTGCCCGTGATGCCGGACTAGAAGCCAAATTGGTGGCCAAAGTTGAACGTGCCGAAACGGTTGCTACCGAAGAGGCAATCGAAGATATCATTCTCGCCTCTGATGTCGTCATGGTTGCTCGCGGCGACCTCGGTGTTGAAATTGGCGATCCTGAACTTGTCGGTGTGCAGAAGCAACTGATCCGTCTTGCACGTACCCACAACCGAACGGTTATTACCGCAACGCAGATGATGGAGTCGATGATATCCAGTCCGATGCCAACTCGTGCCGAAGTGATGGATGTCGCCAATGCTGTGCTTGATGGTACAGACGCAGTCATGCTTTCTGGTGAAACAGCAGCCGGAGACTTTCCAGTCGAAACCGTCACCTCGATGGCTGAAGTCTGTTTAGGGGCTGAAAAAATGCCTTCAATTAACATCTCTACACATCGATTAGAAACCATATTTGCTACCGCAGAAGAGACCATTGCGATGTCTACCATATACGCGGCAAACCACATGAAAGGCATCGCTGCGATGGTTACCCTCACAGAATCTGGCCGTACTTCTCTAATGATGTCTCGTTTAAGCTCTGGTCTACCGATTTACGCTTTGTCACGTAATGAGAAAACCTTGAACCGCTCTACTTTGTATCGTGGTGTTACGCCCGTTCAATTTGACTCTACTGTTGAGCCAGGAATAGCAACAACTCGTCAAGCTATTCAATGTTTAAAAGAGAAGAAACTGCTCGATGTCGGTGATCTGGTGATCATAACTCAAGGTGATGTTATGGATATCGTCGGATCAACCAACTGCATGCGTATTGTGACTGTCGAGTAGATCCCTTCCCCTGTTCCCTCCAAACCGCCCCCGTGGCGGTTTTTTATTTACCTCTCATTTATTTGTCATTTACTTTTATTGATCACTGCTATCTTCTTCTAAAAATGATAATATTCCGCCCTAGAGTAAAAACTCTAATTCTTATTGATTGTTTCGGAGCAAACTGTGAAGTTGTCAAATAGTGATAAATGGTGCGTACTTGCACTGATGCTGATCCCGTTGCACTTAAGTGCGACTGAAGTTAGCTTTAATGATGCATGGAGCCGAGTACTCAAAGATAACGACGCATTAGCAGCAGAACGAGCCAATATTGAGCGAACTGAGCACCTACAAGACGCCAGTCGTGATCTCTATCTACCTCAAATCTCGGTCTCAGCGAACTACACCTACTTAGACTCTCCCATTGAAATTAAACCGTCAGATCTTTTAGAGAGTATGCCTTCAGGTGCAAGTGTAGCCGCAGGTAATATTGCTAGTTCTCTTGGCATTAACCCTGCGAATATGGATTCAATGTTTACGTCACAGTTGACGCATCAAGATGTCTTTACCAGCTCTATTCGCGCTGTTTGGCCAATTTTTACCGGTGGTAGAATCGCGGCAGCTAATGAGATCTCAAAAAGTCAAAATACCGAAGCAACGCAACTGCTTGCCATGAAGCAGCAAGCTACCTTTGAAGATTTAACCAAATACTACTTCGGTGTGGTGTTTGCCAAACAGGTCCTGCAAACTCGTGTAGAAGCGGAACAGGGCCTAGCGAAGCACCTTTCTCACGCCAAAAAATTGGAAAAACATGGTCAAATAGCCAAAGTAGAGCGCCTTCAAGCTGAAGCCTCTTACGACAAAGCGCAAGTGGAACGCCAGAAATCTCAACGCGATCTAGAGATCTCTCAAGTTGCATTAAGTAAGTTACTGAAACTGAATCAAACCGCGGTTCCTTCTACCAAACTCTTTACCAACCTCTCCCTCCCTAAGATGGAAAACTTTATTGAAAAGACTTTAATAAGCTACCCCGGCCTTATGATCTTAGATGCAAAAAAAGAACAAGCCGCGGGAGTGGTGAATATTGAGAGTGGTAAGTACTACCCGGAGGTTTACCTTTATGGTAATTACAGTTTGTATGAGGACGATACATTAGCGTCTAAAACCGCACCAGACTGGGCGGTCGGGATCGGTGTGAATATCCCACTGCTTGACAGCTCAGGGCGCTCTGGAAAAACCAGTGCCGCCAAAAGCACAATGAAACAGATCGGCTACCTACGCTCACAAGCAGAGCAAGATCTATCGCTATTAGTAGAAAAAACCTACCGCGAAGCCGATCAAGCGCTTGAGGAATATCGCAGTTTAGCCTCAAGTTTAGCGCTGGCGAAAGAGAATGTGAGCCTGCGAGAAAAAGCCTTTAGCCAAGGTCTCTCAACGTCTTTAGCCGTCGTTGACTCTGAAACCTATTACGCTAGCGTGAAAACCCAGCGTTTATCAGCAGCCTATCAATATGTACTCTCTCTTTCCCGCCTACTCGCGCTGAGTAGTGAAATGGAAACTTTCAATCAATATCAACAATACAATGGCGTAGAGGTTCAATAATGCGTAAGTCACCTTTGATCATGTTAGCGGTAATTGTTCTCGCATTAGTTAGCTGGCTCAGCTACACCTTTTGGCTTGCTTATCAACCCAAACCAGAACGAATTCAAGGTCAGATAGAAGCCCAGCAATACAATATCTCCTCGAAAATCGCGGGAAGAGTGAATGAGGTACTGGTTAAAAAAGGCGATCAGGTTAGTAAAGGCGATCTGATTTTCAGCATTTTAAGCCCTGAGATTGATGCCAAATTGATGCAAGCAAAAGCGGGAGAAGAAGCCGCAGGAGCCTTGGCGCAACAGGCTGAGACAGGGGCGAGAAAGCAGGAGATTCAAGCGGCACTTGATCAATGGCAAAAAGCAAAAACAGCCAGCTCTTTGTATCAGAAAACCTTTAAGCGTATTGAAAATCTTTACCAAGAAGGGGTCGTTGCTGAGCAGAAAAAAGACGAAGCCTACACCCAGTGGCAAGCCGCTAAATATACTGAGAATGCCGCTTACCAGATGTATAACATGGCCAAAGAGGGAGCACGAGACGAAACCAAACGTGCCGCGAGTGAAAAAGTGAAAATGGCCGCAGGGGCTGTTGCAGAAGTAGAGGCTTATGCGGCAGACACCAAAATTGAGAGCTGGAACAACGGCGAAGTCACTCAGATCTTACTGCAGAGTGGTGAATTGGCTCCTCAAGGTTTCCCCGTCGTCAGCATTGTTGATATGCATGATGCCTGGGCCGTTTTTCACGTTCGCGAAGACCGATTGCATCAATTTGTTCAAGGGGCTGTCTTTAACGCTGCAATCCCTGCCATAGGGAGTGACAAGGTTGAGTTTACCGTGACTCATGTTTCTGTAATGGGTGATTTTGCGACTTGGAGAGCAACGGATACTGCACAAGGTTTTGATATGAGAACCTTTGAAATCGAAGCGCGACCAGTTAAGCCTATCGCTGACTTACGTGTAGGAATGAGTGTTTTGATTGAACTGCCTAAACAGTAACCGATGATGCACGCATTTAATCGAGTAAAACATGAGTACCAACTGATGCTCCTTGACCCTTGGTTAAGAGCTCTAGTGCTGTGGCTGCCCATAGCACTCTTTCTACTCATGACTGCCATATTCTCAAGCGGGATTGCCAGAGATCTCCCCATTGCGGTGGTTGATCTTGATCACTCGCGCCTTTCGAGAACGCTAATTAGAAACTACGACGCGAGCCCATCTCTGATGGTAAGCGACCAGCCAATTTCAATCCGTAGTGGCAGCCAACAGTTGCGCAATGGTAACACCTATGCGCTGGCGGTCATTCCTGCCAATTTTGAAAAAGAGACACTGCTCGGTCACTCACCCACCGTGACGGTTTTTTATAACACGCAATTTGTATTAATCGGTAAGTTAATCAATTCGGCTATTCAGCAGGCTCAAGGTACATTAGCTGCTACGGTTGATACCGTTAAAAATATGTCGACTGGTAACCCAACCCCTTCACAAGCATTAGGTCTTGCGGTTCCTATCGATAATCAAATAACCCCACTCTTTAACAGCAACAGTCATTACGGCCAATTTCTCGTCTCTGCTGCTCTCCCTGCTTTGTGGCAAGTGTTTATTGTTGTCACAACTATTCTCGCGATTGCACAAGAGAGCCGACAGGCAGGAGTAGCCAGATGGCTCTCCTCCCAGCCCTTAACAAATTTATTGTTGAAACTGCTGCCCTACACGCTGATATTTTGGTTACACGGTACGCTGTTTTTATGGCTTTTATATGGGTTTTTCGCTTGGCCAATGCATGGCAGTTGGGCCATTTTATTAGCAGCTCAACTGCTAATGGTGTTTGCTTGTCAGGCAGTTGCTTGTCTGCTCTTTTTTGTGACGCTGGACGCAACAAGAGCAATGAGTTTAGCCGCTGCGTTAACCGCACCTGCTTTTGCTTTTATGGGGATCACATTTCCTGCTACAGACATGCCATTACTGGCGACATTATGGCGAAGCTTGCTTCCAGTCAGTCACTATATCGAACTGCAAGTTCAACAAGTTAATTATGGGGCTTCTTTGGTACTTGCCGTTCCTCAGTTATTGTCTCTACTCTGTTTTTTAGTCGTGATGCCAATTGTCTACCTTAAAATGTCTCGACTCTCTCTCACTGCCACATCTCAGGCGGATTCTCAATGAGCTGGTTAACACTGCTGCATCATGAATTTAAGGCGATATTTACCCATAAGCCTCTTTTACTCACCGTTTTTGGTGGAGTGCTGATGTACTCTTTTCTCTACCCACTACCATACAGTCAGCAGTTACCACGACAACAAGAGGTTGTCATGGTCAACTTAGATAACAGCCAATTGAGCAGACAGTTGGAACGCATGATTGAAGCGACCCCTCAAGTTCGTATTACTGAACATCGCTCATCGATTGATGCGGGAAAAGCACTGATTCTTAATAATCAGGTGAGTGGTATCGTAGTGATCCCCCCCCACTTTTATCGTGATCTACTGCTCGGACAGACGCCAACTATCGCCTACGGGGGAGACGCGGCTTACTTCTTAGTCTATGGCACGATTGTTGAGGGGATAGCTAGCGCTAGCGGAACACTTGGAGCACAAATTAAAGTCTCTCATAGGCTGCTCTCAGGTGAGCCCGTCAGCTTAGCTTCAGAACAATTTACCCCATTCAAACTCAATATGGTGCCAGTGTTTAATCCCACCATGGGGTACATACATTACGTAGTTCCTGCTGTGTTTGTTTTGATTCTTCACCAAACGCTGCTTATTGCAACGTCACTGCTTGGTGGTGAACAACGACAAGCGCAAGCTAAAGGCATTAACGGTTACTGGCTAAACGCTTTCCCATTGCAGCTGATGGCGTGCCGTACCGTTATTCTTATGGCCATTTACCTACTGCTCACCATGTTCTATTTTGGTTTCAGTTTTTCATACTATCAAATCAATCAACTGGCCAACTTATCGGATATCGTTATGTTCATGTTTCCGCTGCTGCTTTCAGTGATTTTTTTAGGCATGGTGATTGGACAATTGATTCCTAGGCCAGAACTGGCGACGGTCATTGGTATTATTATGTCACTGCCACTGATATTTTCTATCGGATTTATCTGGCCTAACTCCGCGATCCCCGCTCTCATCAGCATGGTGGCTAATTTTATTCCTGCAACACCTGCTATCAACGGGCTACTTAGAGTCAATCAGATGGGGGCCAGTTTTGATCAAGTCGCTCAATGTTGTGTGCAACTATGGGCGCTGGTAGCGATTTATGGCATGACAGCGTATATTTTGATAGCAAGATCACAACAACGTTCTAAACTAACATCCTGATTTGCATCACTCTGAACATTATGCAACAAGGCTTACTGAGCTAATGAGTTAATAGTCAGTTACATAATATTGATCTATATCTCATTATTTGAATCTAATCCGTCAAAAATCTACAGTACACTGTGATTCTGCTCTTCTCTTCACCTGTATACCCTATCTATGCCTCATTTATTGTATACACTCAATAAATATGAATGACGTATTATATAAAGATAGCTTGCCTAATAACCATAATATATTCAAGGATATAACGATACCTATCTTTGTAACTACCTGTGCCTACTTTTTGTTGGGTGTCATGGGACATTTAATCTCTATTCCTCCAGGTTTGGCAACGATCATCTGGCCTGCAGCAGGTATTGCCCTCGGAGCCACCCTCTTTTGGGGCAATAAAGTTCTGCCAGGGGTATTTCTCGGTTCATTTTTCATTAATATTTATATTGCATTTACATCCAGTTCACTGCCGCTAAACCCAACGCTTCCCGTAATCATTGCTTCCGGAGCGACACTGCAAGCCTATGTAGGCGCCTTTATCACAAGGCGAGTGGTTGGTTTTCCTTTTCAATATCATCAACCGAGAATTATCTGCCGGTTCCTATTCAGCAGTGGAGTGCTCTGTTCACTAATTAATGCATCTATTGGTTGTATTTCGATGTTGCAACTGCAAGTCATCGGCTCTGAACAAGTGGTTGCAAACTGGGTTAACTGGTGGGCAGGAGATACCTTAGGGATCATCATAATGTTTCCTTGGTTATTGGTGCTATTCCCCAATAAAGCGCATGCTCCACTTCCTCGACAGAAACTCTTCCTATTTTCACTTTTTTCAATAACTGCTCTAACCATGGCGCTCTCTTTTTTAATGACTCATTTAGAAAAAGAGCGTCAAAGAGAAGAATTTATCAATAATGCCAATCTACTTGCATATTCAGTGGACGATAAAATCCAGTCATCCATTGATGTGTTGTATGGCATGTCAGGTCTAATTTTAAGCAAAGAGAACCTAACACCCGCGGCGTTTAAGCAGTATACGGCTCCGATTCTTGCACGATCACCCGAGCTACAAGGTTTATCTTGGAACATGGTGGTTAAGCACGATGACATCGTCGATTTTAATCATTCAATGAACCAACTTTATCAAAACGACGGCATCCATTTTTTCGCAAAAGAACGCAACGCAGATAAATCACTCATTCCCGTTCAAGATCGTGACAAGCATGTGGTAGTCAGCTTCATTGAACCCTTTGCCAGTAACAGGAATGCACTCGGATACGATGTCTATTCTCAACAGACACGCAGAACCGCACTGGATGAAGCTGCATCATTGAAACACGAAGTGGTCACTCGCCCGATTCGCTTAGTGCAAGAGAGAGCATCACAAGCTGGCGTATTGATCTTTTTGCCCGTTTTTAGTAATACCAATAATCTCCTACTTGGTTACGCGACAGCTGTGCTACGTGTAGGTGATACCGCCCAAGCCGCTTTTTCAATGCACACGCTACCTAATACGTCGATTACCCTTTATGATCCTCTGACAAAAAAGAATCAACTGCTGTACCGTTCAGGGCAATCAAATTTAAGTGACAACGCCTTGCTGGATAAAATCCGCCATAATGACTTTGCCTTAATGGAAACCAGAGAGATAATAATTGGCAATGCCCACTGGCAGTTTGTTCAAACCAGCCCTAGTCCCTATATTTATGAACCTTGGGGAACCTATTTTCTGCTG
The DNA here is from genome assembly GCF_050337105.1 of Aliivibrio kagoshimensis. Taxonomy (NCBI): domain Bacteria; kingdom Pseudomonadati; phylum Pseudomonadota; class Gammaproteobacteria; order Vibrionales; family Vibrionaceae; genus Aliivibrio; species Aliivibrio kagoshimensis. The sequence goes on along the minus strand of NZ_JAKJSQ010000002.1, from coordinate 126,680 downwards.
ATAGCAGGACTCATTGTTGCTGGTTTACTCAATTGGTTATTGATTGTGCTGGCTGGCCATACCTATGAAATTAAGCAGCAGGTCAAAGTAAGAACCACGGCCCTCTCAAAATCGAATGTGCTATTAGAAACTTCGCAAGATATTGCCAATATGGGCAGTTGGGAGTGGCACCCGGCCAGTGACAGCAATGTATGGTCAAATGGATTATATCTACTGCTGGATTATGCAGAGACACATGAAGCTTCCCTAGAATCCTTTATGAATAAAGTCCATATTTCCGATAAAGACCGAGTATTAACTACCCTTGTTGAATGGCAGCAGGGCAATGAAGATACCTGTTACGTTGAGTGCTTAACAGCCAGTTCTGAGAAACAGATTATTGCCTTGTCTTGTAAGCGCCTTGATAGTGACGAGAACCTCTACATTGTTGTCAAAAACATTACCAAAGCCAAAGCGTCAGAAGAGAAGATTCACAAGCTGGCCTATTTTGACTCGTTAACTGGCTTGCCTAATAGAGCCCACTTTATTCAGCAGTTAGAGCAAAATCTGCGTATTGCTAGCCGTAAAAAAGTGCTGTTTTCTGTGTTCTTTTTAGATGTCGACCACTTTAAAGCGATCAATGATACTTTTGGTCATGATGTTGGTGATGAATTACTCCGTAATATCTCAGAACGGATAAAAACCAGCTTGCGTGAGTGTGATTTCTCATCACGGTTTGGTGGCGATGAATTTTGTATCATGGTCAATGAGATACCAGACCGAGAGTCAGCCATGATCATCGCCAAGAAATTGGTGAATAATATTAACAGCCCAATGACCTTGAATGACATAAATTACACGGCAAAAAGCAGCATAGGCATCGCCATGTTCCCTGATGATGGAACCACTAGCCAGCAGCTGATTAAGTCAGCGGATGACGCCATGTATCAAGCAAAACACTTAGGTGGCAACCAGTTTTCATTTACCAATAAGTAATTATTGCATGCAGCTGATAGACGCCGATTGGTTATTCAATAATCGGCGACTAACGATATCTACACCTATATTCAGTAGTGCCGTGCAGCCCATTAACAGTAACGCTGTACTGTAATGGATTTCGGCAAAACCGCTATCAATATAGAAACCTAATGTGGCCACACCTAGCATCCCAAATATGGCCGTTTCACGTAGAATTACTTCAAATCGATAAAACAGTAACCCCATCATATTAGGGTATATCTTAGGCAGTACGTCATAACAGTAGCCATCAATCTTTTGATTATAATGCTCAGAGAGCTCAGTTGATGCTAATTGTCGAGTTGTCAGGAAAGCTAACAGAGCTCCATTATGTAAGGCTAAAGCGAACATCGCGGGTAACATTGACGGCCCCAACAGCATCATAAAAATAAAGGCATAGATGTACTCAGGAACGGATCTAAAGATCACCAACAATAGTCTCATGATGGCAGAAAATAGCCTGCCTACTAATATTTTTGAAGAGAGACCTGTCAATAGAACGGCTACGAAATGAGCCATCATCGCAGCTGAAATTGCCAGTACTAACGTGGCAATGGCTCCAGGTAACGCTTGTTCCGATAAAATCCTTGAGGCCCAGCTTCCTAAGCGGCCCAACAGATCCCAATCAAGATTGTCATTCGCCACCGCTCTTCGCATTGCTGGCGGTAATATATCTTGTGACACGAAACGCCACAGCAGAGATGTATTTACATCAGGAATAGTAGGAAGCCAATACAGCGCCGCCAAAATATAACCGATAATCAATTTTGCTCGACACCAAATAGAGATCGTTCCAATAAGCACAATAAAGATGATCAGTAGGGCTGCACCTTCTGAGTAATTCCCCTGCTTAAATGCAGTCTCTAAGTAGAATCCGATCGTTGGCATTCCAATGAATCCCAGAACAGCGCTGCTTCTCAGTGAACACTCAAAACGGTATCGGATATAGGCTAATATTGAGGGTAAAACATGGCTGATGCGCCCATAGAAGTAACGACTGATCCGATCGCTACCGACGGGTAGTGTTTCATCCGTGGAGAGTGGTGCTTGCAACAGGATGTCATGAAATACGCGAGCAAAAGTAGCACCATATGGCAAAGCAATGGCTAAAATGCCCGTAAGCGGCGATAAACCAAAGACTTGAAGAAACAGTAGTGCCCAAAATAACTCATGAATAGAGCGCACTACCGAGCATCCTACGGAAATCCAACGGCTGCTATAGATGAGGGCAAGCGGACCACCAATGATCAAACCAAGTATCACCCCAAGCAGTGCAAAACTCACGGTTTGCCACAGGGCTTGTAGGAGATATTCAGTGGCAAAAAAGTCGGGTGTTAAAAACCCCATACCGAGTTTATGAAGTTCACTCCAAGGGTCAAGAGAGATAATCTCAGTATCAGCGACAACAAAGCAAACAATGGCCAAGCACCACAGAACCAATGTTATCTTTTGCCAATATCCGACAAATCTAAATCGCTCAGCCATTACTCGCAACCTGAAGCTCAGTATCAAGATAAAAATCATCAACAATATCATTGGTAATTTTGTCTTTACCAATATCAAGGCAGAGTTCGCCGCCTCTTAATCCAATTACTCGATCAAAGTGTTCAAGCGCCAGTCCTTTATCATGCAAGATCATAATCACTGACTCATGCCTAGAAAAGACTAAATCAATCAGACGCCGAGCCATTAATGGGTCGACAGCAGAAAAAGGTTCATCTCCAATAAATACAGGTTTTTGTTGATAGAGTGCTCTAGCAAGTGCAACACGTTGACGCTGACCACCTGATAGGGCATTAAGCGGTTTAGAGATTGGAAAATCCAACTCTAGTTCATCACAAAGCACCTGTACTTCGCTAAGTGGTTGTTTAAAGGGGAATACCAGGTTAGCAATATTATACGTCCAATGGTGACGGTTAAGTGCGCCCATATAGACATTGTGATACGCGCTAAGTGAATCGACTAACCCTTGTTTTTGCGAACAATAGGCTGCCTCTGATTTTAGCTGTTGATAGATATGTGTGAGCAGAGTCGTTTTGCCAGCACCCGAACCGCCAATAATGGCTACTCTCTCACCTTTTTCAATGGTTAAAGATAGCTGGCGGATCGCCAGCATATCTTTGTATTTGAGAGTTAAATTCTCAAAATTGAGCATAATGCTACTCAATCAGTCCGATAGCTTTAGCCACTTTCTCAATCGGTTGGTAGTCTGCATTAGTTGCAGGTACAAACGATTGGCGTGGGAAGGCTTCTAGTAAATCTGGATCATTCATTTCAAGCAGAACTTTTGTTAGTTTTGCTTTGAACTCAGGACCAAATTTGCTGTTCACGCCATCACGAACGGTCCACTGATAATCAGGGTAAGTGGGTGTTTCCCAAATCACACTCACTTTACTGGTGTCAATTTCGCCCTCTTTAATCGCTTTATCCCACACTTTAAAGTTCACAGCACCAAGCTGGTATGCTCCCGCTTGTACTTGGGCAATTGTACGACTGTGATCGCCGGAGAAACCAACACGAGAGAAAAGATCGCCAGACTTCTGCTTACTGTTCTGTTCAATGTAGTACTGTGGCATTAAACGACCAGATGTCGATCCTTTTGAGCCGTAAGTAAACGTGTAACCTTTCATATCAGGGAAGGTTTTGCTTGATGATAACTTAGTCGAATTATGTGCAATTAAATACGTTTTAAAAAATTGGTCTTCGTATCCCTGAGCAATCGCTTCAGAATTTGGAACCAGAAGACGGGCTTGCACACCAGATAAACCACCGAACCAAGCTAATTGAACTTGATCATTTCTAAAAGCAGTCACTGCCGCAGAGTAAGATTTAACCGGTACGTATTTAACATCTACGCCCAGTTTCTCTTCTAAATAAACAGCCACTTTTTCAAAACGAGTTCTCAATTTACTCTCATCCGCATCCGGAATCGCAGTGAAGGTAAATGTCTCAGCAAACGCTGCACCCGAGATTGAAGTTAAAGCCACTAAACCAACAATTTTAATATATTTCATTTCTCATATCTCAATTAGAGTTGTGAATTCACCGATCTACTACAGGCGAGCATTCTACATGAATGCTCGTACAAAAAGTAATGATGAATAAGTTATGTGAATACACCGCTATCCTACGATTATATTCAGTTATGGAACTGTGTTAATGAACCAATTCTCTTACAACCTCTCGGTCGTTCTCATGTCGTTTAATCCAGCCATCTTTTTCCATCTTATTTAATAGTGGAATCATGAACTTTCTTGATAGACCGGTACGCTCTTTCGCTTCTGCGATTGAAAACCTTTGATTGACCTGATGCTGATACATAACGTCACTAACTAAGCGAGAATAGACGTCACTGTCATAATATATTTTGCCTTCCAGAGGCACCACAAAATCCTGTCGCACTAGCACTCGTAGATCTTTTTGAGCCCCTGCTATTGCTTGTTTATCGGCTTCGAAACCGTTTTTGTCACCCGTACGGATAATTTGCAATAATTTTTTTCCACTTGGAGATAGTGCCTCTTCAGAACGACCATTGCCTAATGTATATAACAGTTCATCGAGACGGAGTTTTCCTTGGCTGAGCAATTCATTCAGAATTTGCTCCACCGCTTGCGGGTCCAAATTCAACTTACTGCTCAACTCCATACAGGTAAATGACATTAACTCACTCTCCATCATAGAGAGGATTTTTGCTTGGATCTCTTGATGGCTACTTGGTAAGAACAACCAGTTACCGCAGCGTATGAAGTCACCTTCTAGCTCTCCACTGTCATCTCGAAGTTGTGCATAACCATATAACTCGAGGTTTAATCGAACATAATCGTTCCAGCCTAACTGATCTGGCGCTTTATCCAATAGTAGGGCTAATTTAGCTCGTAAATGACGAGGAACAACCCCGGTCCACAAGATACTGCCACTATTTATAATCTTGCTACCACCATGTTGAATCAGCAATATGCGTTGATTCCATGTACAACTGACTTTTTCTTTCAGACGAATGCGTGCCAGTTTGGTATCTTTAAAGAAATAGATCACCGCTAACGTATTAAAAGTGCCGAGTGCGACTTCAATTTCACTGTTATTTTTGCACTGCGATTTTTCAGGCCACTCATCCAAACGAACGATAAACTCATCAGCCACTACACCTTGCTCTTTTTCAGCGACTAAACTGAACCCTTTCTCAACGTCTTTTCGCTTAATCCCTTTTAAACAAACCGCCACACGTGAAACAGGATCCGCTCGTTCAATATTCTGATGGTAAGATTGCAAACTTTTGATCTTTACCTGTTGTCCTGTTGGCTGTACCACTAAGCTTTGACCAACACTAAAACTGCCGCCTACTAAGCTACCGGTTACCGTAGTACCAATTCCATTGACGGTAAAGACTCGGTCAATATAAAGGTGAGCCCCATTTTCCGTATCAATACGCTCAATCTGGGTGAGTTGCTGACTAATCTTGCTCTTTAATGTGTCAATATTGGTGTTCTCATGGGCAGATACCGTCATGCTCTCAGGCAGTATTCCGGCAATATCCATGAAGTTTTCAAGCGCTTCTTCTTCAACTAACTCTAAGGTGTCGCTATCAACAAGATCGCTCTTAGTGATCACTAAAAGCACCTTTTCTATGCCCATGGCATGAATAACACGAAGGTGATCGGTAGACATCGGCATCCAGCCTTCATCGGCTGCGACGACGAACAGCACCATGTCTAAACTCCAAACACCCGCCACCATATTACGAATAAATCGTTCGTGCCCAGGTACATCAATGACACCAATGGTATTCGCTTGACTGTCTTTAAAATGAGCAAAACCAAGCTCAATGGTCATTCCACGCTGCTTTTCTGCAGGTAGATGCGCCGTTTCTATGCCCGTAAGAACTTTAATTAAGGCACTTTTACCATGATCGACATGTCCAGCAGTGCCAATTACAAAATGCATGGTGTAAACAACTCCTGTAGCTGAATAGCTATATAGTTTAAATCATCTTCGGATAGGGTCGCCATATTCAAATAGACAGAATCCTGACTGACAACGCCAATAACAGGGATTGGCCAATTTCGGATCAGCGTTAGAATGCGTTCTGGGGATTTATCTAGTTGGATCTTCACCGACCACGATGGGTAGCTTTCATCAGGAAGTGAGCCCCCACCAATCGTCATATCACTCTGTTCAGCAGACAGCTTTTCTGGATAGATAGACACCAACTGATCGGCCATTTTCTTCAGCACCACTTTAGGTCGTAGGTAACGTTTCTCAGCGACCCCACAACCTGAAGCGTCATTGTTCAACTTACGAACCATTAACTCTTCAATGAGTGAGTAGACAATTCGACCCGGTCTAAAGGCTCGCATCATTGGATTTTTTTCCATCCGTTGAATCAATGCTTGTTTACCAGTAATGAAACCTGCTTGCGGCCCACCAATGATTTTATCTCCGGAGAAACAGACGATATCTGCCCCCGATTTCAGGTACTTATTGACACTGATCTCTTCAACAAAAGGTTCACTGGAGACGCCAGATCCCTGATCTACCGCCAAAATGACATGTTCAGGCAGATGTTTGGCTAAATCAGCCAAATCAGGTGAATGCGTAAAACCACGGATCTTGTAATTTGAAGTGTGTACCACTAACACCATAGCGGTATTTTCCGTCACGGCATCGAGGTAATCATCAAGGGTGGTGATGTTGGTCGCACCCACTTCAACCAATGTTGCCCCTGATTGGGCTAAGATGTCTGGAATTCTAAAACCACCACCGATTTGAACTTGTTCGCCGCGTGAGACAATCACCTCTTTGCCTTTTGCCAATTCATGCAGCATTAGGTAGATAGAAGAGGCGTTGTTATTGACCACGAGTGTATCTTCGCCTTTAACCAATTTATTCATTAGCTGAGGCACTAAACCCTTGCGTTTACCACGCTTTCCGGTCTGAAGATCAAGCTCTAAGTTGCAGTAGCTGGTATTCAGTTCGGTGACAGATTGCCATAATTCCGCATCAATTGGAGAACGGCCTAGGTTGGTGTGCACGACGACACCAGTCGCATTAATCACACGCTTTAAGCGTTGTCGCTCGACTTTTTTACAGCGGTTTTCAATCAAAGCATAAAGTTTGTTGCAATCGAAAGTTGAAAAGCCCCCGTTCTCTAGGCAGCTTTTTTTATATTCATCAACATTTTCGCGAACAATGGAAGTGACAACGGGCCGGCTGAGCCGATCGATGTAGGGAGCTAGAAATGAGTGTTGCAGAATTTTTTCAATCTGCGGAATTCTCGTGGCATCTTTGATAGACATTTTCTAGCCCCAATCGATATTGATAGAGAGGCATTACAAATATTTGAAAGCGAAGTTCAGGCAAAAACGAGAACAGATCACTCTCATATTCATAAAGCTTGAATTTGGCGGAAGGAGCAGGAATCGAACCTGCCAAGGCTAATAAAGCCCACATCGGTTTTGAAGACCGTCGAGACCACCAGATCTCATCCACTTCCTCTTTACAAGGCAAAATATACTTAAATAGCCCCCCTTCATCAACAGAGATATATGCCATATGTGAGCAAACCTACAAAACAAAAGTCTTTAACCTCGTTAAGTTGATCCAGTTATAACAATGAGGATTATTATTACTTAGCAGGTTGAATTTTTTGAGATAATCTATAGAGATCAGCCCATTAATGATAAATCTAACATTACTTAATCTTATTAACTATTTACATTTACACTGTAAAATCAGGTCGTATCATATCGACATTATATGCTGCTAAAGACAATGAATGCAGAGATTTGCACCGTTAACGTTACTACTAATTAATGGAAGTCTCTTTCTCTTTCTGAACAGAACATATCTGTTCTTAATTTTGAACATAATGCGAAGAAAATGATGATGAATAATAAACTCACTTTAGTTACCAATAATCCTCTGTTACTCAATTCTGAGCATCCGTTTGCGATCATTGAAGAGAAAACCTCTACCGCCGTTATCGCCAAATGCCGCGATTTGATCCACCAAGGAGCTAAGTTGGTTACCCACCCTTTAGCCGGCAGTATTAAACCTTGGGAAACCCCCTTTCGATCAGTAATACTCGATTGCAATCACACAGAGTTGGATATGGGAGCCTTGGAGATGATTGAGTCTGCCGTGCAAAAATATCAGCACCAACTCAGAGGAGTGACGGTTCCGGTTTTGACCGAGCAATCTCTGAATGATTATCAAGTCATTGATAAAGAGTTAATCAATTCCGCCATCAAATCACTCTACTAACTTTCCTTTTCCTCATATAAAAATAATGGCGCGGTATCAATTGATACCGCGCCATTTTCTTACGTTAAGTTTAGTATACCTACATCATTAAAAAACAGTCTGGTCTTTAATCTCAGTAGTTAAAGCAGTAATTGCTTTCTCTACCATTTGACGACGACCGTACTTCTCTTCTTCTGTTGTTGCTGTGATATCACCCAGTGGATGAGGGATCGCAATCGCAGGTACGATTCGGTTTGCACCGACCGTTTTAGAGATTGGAACAACAGTGACGATGTGTACTACAGGCATTACTTTTTCGATTTCTTTTAGCATCGTTGCGCCGCAACGGGTACAAGTGCCTCAAGTGGATGTGAAAATTGCAGCAGTTACGCCTGCTTTAACAAGTTCCATCGCAATTTCTGCACCGTACGCTTTCGAGTTTGCTACAGAAGTACCGTTACCTGTTGTGGTGTAGAACGTATCATGCAATTTACCAATCTTACCTTCGCGTTCCATATCACGTAAAACGTCAACAGGGAGAACTCGGTTAGGGTTTTCATTACACGCTACTGGGTCATAACCACCATGAGCAGTTTCATGTGTTTCTTCTGTCAGTGCTGCAAGACCTTCAATGCTGTACGTACCGAACTTAGAAGCACTTGATGCTTCGATTCGATCCGGGTTGCCTTTAGGTACAACACCACCAGAAGTGACTAATGCAAACGTCGCTGTTGATGGATCTAAGACTGGCGGCTGTGGTTCAACACGGTCAAATACCGGCATAGGGTATTCGGTTTTCACAACACCGTCTAACTTAGAGATCAATAGGTCTACTGCACGCGCAGAGCCGCGTTTGTCAGCAAACATATTAAGACGAAGGCCACGTGACATGTATCCTTCTTCTTCCGGATAACCCAGTTTGCCGTCTGTCTCAATAAAACGATTAATCAACTTAGAGATTGCAGGCGCGGCTTTACGCATACCAGCAGCACTGTTGGTTGTTTCAACCATGTACGAGAAGTTGCGGAACAGTTCATAACCTGGATTTTCAATGTACATACCAGAGATAGCCGTAATGCCCATCTCTGATGCCACTTTACCCACTAGGCCACAAGCCATACCATAACGGCCAGCGTTAAACGCAGGTCCAGCAACAATAAGATCAGGCTGTAGTTTAGTTAGAATCTCGCGGATCCCTTCACAGCTAACTTCTTCATTTTCGTTGAAATAGGAGTCACCACAAATAATAGTATGAGTGATTTCGCCTTTCTCTCCCATTGAAGCGTTTAGTTGAGCACCAACACCGATAGGGCCTTCAACCAGCTCCATAGGAATGTGTGCCATCTCTTCGCCGCCTTTCTGGCCGAAGAATTGGTTTATATAATGTACAACTTTAATTGTCATAGCTGCCTCAACCTTAACCTAGCTTCGTTGTTAAGTTATGGAATCCTAACTCACACGTTGCGCCAAGAATTGCTTGTAGCTCAACAGTGATAGAACCATCTGAATGTAAGCTTCCATCAAATCCACCAGCAATGTTATCGGCGTATACTTGATGACCAATCACTTTCTGCATAGTAGGCAGAGTGATTAGTTGGTTAGCGTTACCATTTGATACAACAGAATCTGCAGATGGGTGTGCATCAGCTAAAGACTGGCTTTCACCACCTTGGCCGGCATATTCATCTGTCATTAATACAACTTTAAGACCTGCTTCAGTCAGTTTGCGGCTGTTCATCATTAAATCAGCATCTGGGTTACCAAATCCTTCTTCACTGACGATCGCAGCATCCCAACCCATTTGAGTTGCAAGTTTTGCAACAAAATTAGATGAGCGCTCTTTATCTTTCAAGGTGACATTTTCATTAGTGACGATAACGCCCATGAAATTGTACTTGCTGCCATGGTGCTCATAAAGGTCATGAATAACAGGGCTGTTCTGGTGGATATAAGAGGTGTTCTTATCACATGCTGATACACAGTTACCACTGATGATTGCACCATCCAGTGCTTCAGTTGGGTACATCAACGTTGGTAGAATGCCTTTAACATCAACACCATAGTAGTACGTATCATGCAGTAAGCCTTGGCTTTGTAGCATATATACGTAACCTACTTTTGGTAAGTTAGGGTATTGTGCTGCTTGCTCTAATACTGGCTTCGTCTCGTAGGTTTGGATTTCATCAGGTGTGGAATCTTTTGAAAGATTACCAATCCAACAAGCTGCTTCATGACCAACCATACGAGTGATGAATTCGTGATCGTATTGATTGCACGAGTCCTTAACTTCACAAGTAATTACTAGGTTATGCAATACAGAATAAGGTGTGTATTCTGCACCAGGTCCACTCATATCAACGATGCCTTCTTGGAAGCCAACGATTTTACCAGTAGTGATAACAGACATACCTTTAAGTACGTGTGTACGACCTTCGCCTACCATTGCTTCTTGACCTAAGTGGCGTCCAGGGAAGATAACGCCTTCACCTTCAACTTTCACTCGTGGTTCAATGACATCTTTAACTGGCATAATACGGGTACTATCACCAGGTTGTGCGATATCAAATGCTAGGCTCTCTATACGATGGTCAAGCTCAAGAAGGAAAGCTTTTAGCTCTTCTTGATTAATAACCATTTTATTTCCAAGCAATTCACTTGTCTGCCCAAAAGCGAGATCTTTAATGTGAATGTTGCCAACTTCAAGTTTCATGGATATCTCCAATTTAAACCACTGTGGATGGTATTGAACATTAATTTCCAATTAATCAGGAAATCCTGATCCCCTCTCCTTCCTCGGCGTGACCAACGATCCAACATTGTTCACCGAGTTCAGAAAATTCTTTTAACATGTCATCAACGTGTGCTGCTGGCACGGCGGCCAATAACCCACCTGACGTTTCAGGACAGCACAACTTTAACTGCCATGAATCTGCGAGCTCATCTGCAAAGACAAGCTGGCCTTCATATGCTTCCAGATTACGCTTCGCGCCACCTGGGAACAGATTCTGTACGGCATACTCTTCAGCACCTTCCAAAAAGGGCACTTTCTCTACATTAAAATGAAGACAAACACCACTTTTTTCAGCCATCTCTACACCGTGTCCTATCAAGGCATAACCGGTAATATCGGTACACGCTTTGATAGGGTGGTTAGCAAAGATTTTTGCGGCTGCGCTGTTGAGCATTTTCATACTTTGTGTTGATGCATCAATGCTAGATTCAGACGCTTTATTTCGTTTTGCTGCAGTTGAAATAATGCCGGTTCCGATTGGTTTGGTAAGAACAAGAACATCGCCCGCTTCAACATTACCTTTGGTTTGCACTTTTGATGGGTGAATAATCCCCATCACAGAGAGTCCAAATTTAGGTTCCGAATCTTCAACGGTATGTCCACCTACCAACACCGCACCCGCTTCTCTGACTTTATCTGCACCGCCTTTTAAGATTTGCTCCACAATGTCTTGGGGTAAATCAGGTGGGACACAGAAGATATTCATTGCCAATGTGGCTTGACCACCCATGGCGTAAACATCACTAAGAGAGTTGGCTGCTGCAATTGCACCAAAGTCGTATGGGTCATCTACAATGGGAGTAAAGAAATCCAAGGTTTGAATCACCGCAACATCATCGTTTACTTTGTAAACGGCGGCATCATCACTGCCTGCTAAACCAACCATCAAATTCGGATAATCAGCTTCAGGAAATAGAGGGGTAATAGTGCGCAAAACTTGCGCCATGGCCTTAGGGCCAATTTTAGCGGCTCAGCCTGCTTTTTTAGTCATTTGCGTTAAACGCACTTTATCGCTCATCTTCGACTCCTAGTGTTTGAAATTGGGCGAGAGTATTCCCGCCCCCCTTACAACGTAATATGTTACAAGTACTCTGCTGCTTTAAGGTGCGCTGTCGCTTTCTCTTTATCTTCATTAGCAATCAAGATAATTGGTCCAGTACAACCCATGCCTGTACTTGCATAGATTCCAACAGCCCATAGAGATTGACACGCATCCTCAATTTCCAGAATATCGATGCCACTAATATCAGCATCAGTGATTTTTTCTGGTGGCGCAGTCACTTCAGGTTTCTCTTCTACTGGCGCTTTTGGTTTTTTCAAACCCGTCAGTATCTGATCAAGGCCCGCTTTGTTGGCTTGTTTCATCTCTTCACTGCAGATGTCCAATACACGCCCTTTCGCCGCATCAGCACATAAGCGCATCGCACCAGCAATTACAGGAGCACCAGAAGCTCTGGAGATGATAGTGACCAGTTTGTCACTGCCTTCACCTAAACCTGGTCCGTAACCATAACCAAACGCTTCGTAGCTGCCGCCAGTGGTAAATGATGAGAAGACTTTCATCATGATATTACCGGTTAAGCTGTCCGTTACCATGACGTCTGGTGTACCTTTAAGCAGGTCATTACCACGCATCGTCACGCCGCCATCGGCACGTGAAGATTCAGTAAAACGGATGCCGTAGCCTTGCTCTTGAAGCTTTCTAAGGTGGCGCTCTACTTGAGAGGCCCCATCGATGTTCAAGATACCAACGGTTGGTTCTGCAATCCCAGTTGACTTAGCTAATGCAATACCGTTAATGGCATTTTTAACCATAGCGGCGATACGATTGGTGTCAGTCGTGCCTGTGGTGGATGCGATGATCATATCGCGCCCAGTCGCAGGAGTGCTGACCTTACCAAAGGTACTGATACCAAATGGGAAGGTGTAATGCAGTGTTACACAGCCTTGGATTTCTCCTTCAGCAAGAAGACGCTCCATGATCTCATGGCTCTGAAGCTGATCGTCTGCTTGATGCAGTTCAAAATCAGTCTCCATCTGCTGGCCAATCAGTACAGGTTCAATGTCGCTGTATTGAGCAACAACAAGCTGTGCAGCACGGTGCAGCTCTTCAGGACCAAGTTCACTGCCGATGAGAGTCAGACCAATTCGTGTTTTACCACCGAATTGTCCACTTAGCATGCCATCTGCCATGTCATTGAAGGCTTTGGAAAGCTGTTTATTGATGTTTTCCATATCCGCTCTCCTGATTACTTAGACTCAGACTCGTCAAGTTCCAACATGGTTGTAGCGACATCTTTCATTGCTTGAGCGATCAACTGTTTAGCGCGATCTTCATTGAAGCCACTGTCCGTTTCCAGCCCAGGGTTTTTCTCAACAACAAAACTCAAACCATCAAACAAGTTGGTCATGCGGCCTAAGAACAGGCTGCCTTTGCCCACTGCCATGAAGTTTTCAATCTCGCCATTCAAAATCATATCGCGACCAAAGCCAACGAATGGAACACCTGATGGGATATGTCCTTGAGTCGGAGCCCAGCCAACCATGCCGTGTTTGGCAACAAATGCTGGTAGCTCTTTACGCTCAATCAACCCTTCTTTAACTGCCAGTGCTGCAATCATCTTGTAGTTGGACTCAGGAACGTTGCCTGCGCCAGCTGGTTTAGTGATTTCAGGGTTATGCATCTCAACAGAGTACTTATCGATTTTGGTCATATCGCGACCGTTATCAACCAGTGGTTTGTGGATTAAGCTTGTGATGACGGCTTGTGGAGAAGAGCCAGTTCCGATTGTGTGACGGCCGATGACATCCGTATTGATGATTGGGTTTACACCATCATTTTCACTGACTAGACATGCAAAGCCTGCAAGTACGTCTTCGAGAATTGGCATCTCTTTGGCTACATGGTCTTTACCGTTCATGCCCAGTTTTGCTACTGCGCCACCAGCAACCACTAAGACGTTTTTAAATACGCCGGCTTTAACAAGTGCTGCTGCAGTCGTAAAGGCGTGTGCGGGTGCTGCACAGAATCCACGGAGGTCAGATCCTGTTGCATTAGTACAACCAATCACTTCACCGATGGCTTTTGCAAAGTTGCCGCCACCACGTTGGTTAACGTCACCACACGCTTCTTCTGAACACTCAATGATGTAATCAATAGACTCAAGGTCAACACCTTGTAGTTCCAAGTTTTGCGCAGCGATAGCACCTGATGCTTTGGCACATAGGTTTTCAAGCATAATGTGAGCAGAGAGGTTCTCATCTTCATCATGTGCTTGTTTAACACAACCTACTAGCTCACCATTTAACATGAGTGGCTCAGCTTGGTGCTTATCAATTTGAGCCTGCATATCTTGTGCAGACTCAGTAAATGCTTCTTTTAATAAATTCAGTTTACCCAATACTGGGTGATCGTCTGTGGTTCCTTGAAAGGCTTCAACAAACTCAGGAGTCAGAGAAACTAATTGGAAAACATCAACATGCTGTAATAATGCGTAAAACTCTTCTTGGCGGATAATATCGCCAAACTTACCTAAACGTTCTGCTTTTTCAGTACGTTTGTACCAAGGAAGCTCAATAGTATCTAACTCATCTGGAGTGATATTACCGATATAACACTGGTTCGCAGGGTAAGAAACAACTTCATCATACGGACGTAAGAAATCGGTTATATTTTGTAAATAAGCGTCTTGCGGATTTAACTTACGAGTCGCAGCTTGAACTGCGCCGTGTTGAATCAATATATCTGGCGTGTGAGCCAGAATATAGCTGATGCGGTTTATTACTGCATATCCCATTTGATGCTCCTAACAATCAAGAGACGAGTCCGGGGGGTTTCCGGACTCGTTTATTACTGTGCTATGGTATTAAAGGTATTTACCAAATTGTTTGCGGTAAGAACTTACCTCTTCAACAATCTCGTCTACTTCTAGTACCATTTCCATCATGCCAATCTGCTCGTCATAGACGTCTGGATCAACTAGACTTTTTAATTCCGACTCAACCATGTGGTAACAAGAAAGTCCTAACTGGACTCCTGCTAGTGGACCTGCAAAAGTTGGATCACCGCTGGTAACGGTTTCACAAGCTAGGCCAGAAGCTTCAGCTTCTGCGCCGCCTAGAACAACAACCACGTTTTGTGGTCCGTGCTCTTCAGCTAGTGATTTGATTCGCTTTTGGTTTTCTAGGTCCATAGCACCTGCGCTGGTTCAGACGAAGCATTCTGTGGTCGAAAAGAGAACAGGAATTCCAGCAGATTGCATGCAAGCTTCAATAGCTTGGCCTGGTATTCCGTCTCTATCTCCCAAGATCACGACTTTTTTGTCTGTGAACATTTTCATCTCCAAGGGGTTATAGATAGTTTTTAATGGTGGAAGTGATATCTTCAACTTCCAATTCTTCTCCAGAGAGGTGTTCTAATCTCTCTCCGTTTTTGTAGAAGACGATAGAAGGAAGTCCCATCACTTTTTGTGCCATTGCTAAGCGGCGACTTCCTTTAATATTCAGTTTGCAAAATTTAATCTGCTCACCATACTCTTCAGATAACTTGATCACGTCAGGCATGATTTCGATGCAACGTTCGCAACTTTCGCTCCAGTAATCGACCATGACAACACCGTCGATATTGACTTCTTCTTCAAAGTTATCTTTTGTTAATTCAATCATTTAACTTTCTCCTTAAAAGAGTGTATCTAAATCTTGTGTGGTATTAACCGCAACACGTTTTACCTCTTTACCCGCTTCGAAACGGATAACAACAGGCAGTTCTTCAACGTTGAAGCGATTAGAAATAATCTGACTCTTGTAGGTATCGATTGTCACAATGCGCGTCTCTTCACCTTCACGGCAACGTGCTTCTAATGCACTGATTGTTTCGATACTTTTCTCATTCGTTGGGGTCCAAAACGCCACCATCACCGTACCATCGTAATGTGACACTTTTTCTAACCAGTTCTCTTCTTCTTCGATGTAACGGTCAGCAGCAACAGCAGCAACAGCACCGTCACTCGCAGCCGTAATTACTTGGCGTAAGTAAGTATCGGTCACGTCACCGACAGCAAAGATGCCCGGAATGCTGGTCTCTTGCTTGCTATTTACTTTGATGTAGCCTTGTGGACTTAAATCGATCAGCTCTTTTACAAAGTCTGTTCTTGGCACTGTGCCAACAAACATGAATACGCCGTCACAAGCTAAATCTCTTTTCTCGCCTGTTTTCAAATGCTTCAGTGTGACGCCATTTA
The DNA here is from genome assembly GCF_050337105.1 of Aliivibrio kagoshimensis. Taxonomy (NCBI): domain Bacteria; kingdom Pseudomonadati; phylum Pseudomonadota; class Gammaproteobacteria; order Vibrionales; family Vibrionaceae; genus Aliivibrio; species Aliivibrio kagoshimensis. The sequence goes on along the minus strand of NZ_JAKJSQ010000002.1, from coordinate 110,414 downwards.
CAAGGTCATCACCGTTGATTTCATCAACCACTGAGTTCCAAACAAAGTTAATTTTTTCATTACTGAACGCTTGCTCTTGCGCGGTTCTATCTGCATCTAAGATACCTTCATCGTGCAGTACGATCATGGTCACTTTATTCACAAACTTGGTCAAAAATACAGACTCTTCAACCGCTGTATTACCACTACCAACTACAACAACATCTAAATCTTCGTAGAAATCGGCATCACACGTGGCGCAGTACGATACACCTTGACCACGAAACTCACCTTCACCAGGAATGCCGAGTATTCTTGGCGCAGCCCCTGTACCTATGATGACGCTTTTCGCTTTTAAAATTTCGCCTTTAGTGGTGGTGATTGTTTTGAAGAACCCATCGTCAGAAACGTCAATTTTTTCAACCACCCCTTTCATGAACTCAACACCGAACTTCTCACAGTGAGCTCTGAATTGATCCATCAACGCTGGACCTGTTGTTTCTAGGATGCCAGGCCAATTCTCAATTTCGTTAGTCGTCGCCGCTTGGCCACCCACTTTACGTTTCTCTTCAAGAATTAATGTTTTCATTTTACCGCGAGCAGCGTAAACACCCGCTGACATACCGCCAGCTCCAGCACCAATGATGATGACGTCATACAGATCAGACATAATATTTCCCATCTCTTTGAAACAGTTGAAATAACAAAGTATTAAAGTAAATGCCGCCACCAGATGATTGCACAAATTTGCACAATGCTTGGGGCCACACAGCAAAAAATGACATGACGATGACGCCAACATAAGTGGCGAAATCTGCAAATAAAGAAACTAAATTGAAAGGAGTAAACTTGACGGCTGAAGTGATGACTTCAGCAGAATCATTTAAAGAAATGACATTTTGACTTAGCTCAACCGTACAGGCGAGAGAAGTAAGAACTCAGCGATGTGGCTTAGTGATAAATGTCATAATAAAGGTCTTCTTCGTTAAACAATCTTGATGTGAGAGATTGTAAATAATTAACGATAAATTTATGTGATTTAACGCTGGTTTTTATGCGTTTTATTCCTCGATTTCGATGCTTTGTTACCATAGTGCAACTCAGATCACCTTGTTAAAATCATTTAACAAAACTAATCCCATTCCTTGTTTATAAATCATCAAGGTCAATTGAATCAATGCTATTAGATAATATACAATAATCCATTCATTAGCTTTGCTAATGAATGGATTAGTTTTTTTTAGTTTGGATTAACCCACTGTTCATTGGTTAAAGAAGTAAGCACATGGTCCTGCCATTTATCGTCAATAAAGAGGTAGTTTTTAGCGTAGCCCTCCTTCTCAAAACCCAAGCTTGATAGCACATTACCACTTCGATTATTCGTCGGAATATAGGCAGCCATCACTCGATGAATGTCTTGATGGTCAAATAGCCACTGATTAGTCTGTTGTAACGCTCTTCGCATCACCCCCTTCCCCTGCGCAGACTCTGCCAGTGAATAACCCACATGACAGGCATAAAATGGAAATTTGACGATATTACTGTAACTGATGGTGCCAATCACCTCGTCACTCCCTCTCCACTGAATAACAAAGTAATAGGCTAGGTTATGTTTATGCAGTTCATTCAGCTGGATAAGCCGCTTAGCCCAACCTTGAGCAGTAAAGAACGCCTCATCTCTTTTGGGCTCCCAAGGTTTTAAGTGCTGTCGGTTATCGATAAAGTATTGGCTTAGGCGTTTATCATCCTCTGGAGTAGCAGCTCTAATAACAAGTTCGTCAATATTCAGGCTGTGTTTCACATCACTCATTGTTGCATTTATCCTCTCATCGCTTGGTAATACCATACTCACGTAATTTATTGGCAATGGCAGTATGCGAGACCTCCAGTCGCTTAGCGAGCTTTCTGGTCGACGGGTGCTCTTGATATAAACTCTCTAAAATTCCAGCTTCATAACGCTTCATTATTTCATCCAGTGAGCCATTAACATCAATATCGTTAGTGATCGTCGGTGTTTCCGCTCTTGGGAGGTCTAACAACTTCACTTCAATCGAACTTCCCTCTAACTGAGTCATCACTCTAAGGGCCGTGTTTTTTAACTGTCTAACGTTTCCTGGCCAGATATATTTGGTCAGCTTATCCAATGTGGGTTGTGACACGTTCGGTTTTGGTATTTTTAACTCTTGTGAAAATTGAGCGATAAACAGATCAAACAGGACCGCTATGTCGCTGGTTCTCTCTCTCAGTGGCGGAATATCTAAAGTCAGTACATTCATCCGGTAATAAAGATCTTCTCTAAACTCGCCGCTGTGAAGCAGATCCGCAAGTTGCTTTTTGCTCGCACCAATCACGCGAACATCGACATGTACCTCTTGCTCTTCACCTACTCGTCTGAATGTGCCATCTTGCAAGAACCTCAATACTTTAATCTGTAAATGGCTACTCATTTCGCCAATTTCATCAAAAAAGACCGTACCGCCATCTGCTTGCTCGAAAATTCCTCGTTTCCCAGCTTCATCCTTTTTAAAAGCACCCGGTGCATAACCAAACAGTTCAGTTTCCACTACATCATCTGGCATAGAGGCACAATTAACCACTAAGAAAGGTTCTCCACTGCGGTGTGATCGATTGTGACAAGCGAGGGCTAGCATCTCTTTCCCCGTGCCTGTCTCACCAATGATCAACAGAGGCTGCTCTAACATAGACAGTTTTTTGGCTTGGGTAATTAGCAATTTATGTTTGGTTGAGTTACCCACGTAATGTTCGAAACCAATATTGGATTCTGCAGGTAACACCGGTGCTAAAGCTTTGGCTTCAGACACCGATTTTAAGATCACTACGGCACTGGCGAGAATCGACGAATTACTGTCATCAGTAATGTACACGGGCATCACTTCCATCTGGTAATCGAGGCCACTGATCACGACGCTGAGTTTCTGTCGTGACGTGTTTTTCTCAAGCCAGTGGGAGAAGTTTAGCTGTGGAAGAAACGCATGAGACGGCTCACCAATAATGTCACTGCTGTCTCGGTTGAGTAGAGAAATAGCGGCATTATTGACCATCTCTATAGTGCCATTTAAATTTAGAGAAAAGACGGGATCTGGCAGTGTACTTAAAAGGGAGCGAAGCTCGGTGTGCTCTCGTTCACTGGGCATAAACTGAATTTTTCGAACGTCAGTCACGCCGGGAATACGTCGAATTTGAGCCATCAACTGGCTAAATTGCTCAAATTCAATTTCAGGGCAGTTTAAATAAATGATCCCTGCTTTATCAATTTCGATGTCTCTGAGATCGATATTCTGAGTAGCAAGGATATCAAGTAGCTCTCTTGTTAAACCTAAGCGGTCTTCACAGGTTACTTCTAAACGCACGACATCTTCCTTAAATTATGACTTCAATTTCACAATGAATAAGTGTCAGGAATAGTTGACACTTTGTTAGTGTGCGTTAGTCGTCATAGCCAGTCAAGAATTGACGCTAATTAAGGGGGGAATTAAGTGTGTCTGGGTGTGTTAGTTATCTATCTTAATGCTGCGTGCGATTAATAGTTGTTCGGCAACAGCGTAGGGTACTGGTTTGTTGAAGTAATAGCCCTGAGCAAAATGACACCCTGTTGATCTCAGTAATGTTAGCTGTTCCACTTTTTCTATTCCCTCTGCCAGTACTTGTAATCCAAATAACTCCCCTAATTTGACAATATGTTTAATAAATTCCAACTCAGTCTCATTGGTTTCTATATTCATAATAAGCGCTCTATCAATTTTCAACTTACTGAATGAGGGGTGAAATTCACGAATCAAGTTCAGTGACGAATAGCCTGTACCAAAATCGTCCACAGCGATGCTGATACCCAAATCACTAAGATTACAAATATTGGTTCTAAACTGAGAAATATTGCTGATAGAGCCTGTTTCCGTCATCTCAATCTCAATCAGGTGCAGTGGGAAATCAAACTCTGACAACAACGATTGTAGTCTCGGAATAAAACTGTCCATTTCCAACGATTTCAATGACACATTTACTGCTATTTTGACAGGAATAATAGCGTGACTTAACCAGCTAGAAATTTGCGTGCAGACTTGAGAAAACACCCAAAAATCAAAATCATAATGCAGCCCAATTTTTTCAGCGATACCGACGAAAAGATCTGGTGCAATCGGGCCTAACTCAGGTAGTGCCCATCGTGACAGGGCTTCGAAAGCAGTTAACTCACCACTTTCTATGTCATATTGAGGTTGATAAAAAATTTGGATAGAGTTAGTTTCAATCGCTTTAGGAAGCTCTTCGATAATAAGCTTCTCATTCACCATCTGCACACTTGCTTCAGACTTTGAGTAAACAATTGAGGTATTGCACACTTTTTTAGCTTCAAGCATCGCCGTTTCAGCGGCTAGTTCCATTTCGTGATAACTGCCATATCGGCTTAATGGTTGGCTCACTCCAATGCTGAAGTGCTTTTGAACAGTGACCCCATCTCCCACATCAATAGCTCTCTTCGATGCTTTAATAATAAGGTCGCTGACATATTTAATCCGTTGATAAAATATCTCTTCAGTGATCTCATTATCAGCCTCAATAAGCACACCATATTTAGCGTTACTGAATCTAACAGCAAAACCATGATATGAAATCGATTGTTGTAAAACGGCCCCTACTCGTTCAAGGTAATGATCCCCTGCCTTAAAGCTATATCGATAGTTCAGTGATGAGAAGTTATCAATATCGATCACCAGTAATGCGATATTATTCATCTTCTTTTTAATTGGCGCATCCGCTAACAAATAGTCAACTCGAGATCGCAATGCCCAGCCATTAGGCATATTAGCGATGACATCATGCGATTTGTTATTAATCAGATGAAAACCGACTAAAAGATCGTGCGGGTTTTCTGCCGATTTTACTTGAATTTTAACGGGAAGTGAAAAGTGGTTATAATCAAAGATCTTGGTTGATGCTGTATTATTGGTTATGTGTAATTGTAAGAGAAACTCTTCCACATTTTCCAGTTCAGAAAATAGATTTTCTGCAGCACAGCCTATCAGTTCGTCTTTGTTATAACCTGTCATCTCAAGAAATGCAGGATTACAATAAAAGATATGCTGATCTTTTATAATAAGCTGTGGGAATAAAGATTGACTCAATTCACTGTTGTACAATACTTTTGCATCCTCAAAAGTGACGTGTAGGCCTATATGTATCAATAATAGACTTTATCTCTGACTCGATCACTCTTTTTTAGGACCTAGCTGTAATAGCAGGTTTTTTCTTAATTCACTCAATTTTGGAGCATCACCTTCTCTCCATGGTAGTGGCCGCATCAACGCCATCGCTTTGAGTCCCAATCTCGCCGTTAATAAGCCTACTCCGACACCTTGTGCTGCCCGCGTAGACAGCCTTGCAGTAAGATCCATGGATAACACATCCATGCCCACATCAGCCACAACCTCAGAGGCTCCTACAATCGCCATATTAGTGATAACCAGCTTAAACAGTTTAATACGAGAAAAATATCCCAGCTCCACACCATAAATTCGTGATACTTTTTCGACAAGCGTAAAGCTCCTCCATGCCACCAATAGCATATCAACAACCGCTAACGGACTGACGGCAACCATCAGTGCCGCTTCACTGGCGTATTTAGAGACTAATTTTTTCGCCTGTTTATCTTGCTGGGATACCACCATATTGTCGTACAACTGCAAAACTTCCGCATCATTGTGTGTTGCTGCGAGTGCATTTAGCCAACTATCATAACCACTGTTTTCACTCGTAATATTGCTGCTGTTCGCTAACGCAGTACAAAACTGACGCCCTTTGCCTATTCCATTAGCTTCAATCAATTGGCTTGCCACTTGCTGTTCAGTCATACGGTTCTTTAACTTGCGCAAAATCAACCACTCTCTACCGAGGGCGGAAATACCTAGGCTTGCGACCAACACCAACAACCCAGACCAACCCAACGCCAGCCAATCTTGAGTCACCCACGCTTGATAAACTTGATCGATGGATTGCCATGCTGTTAAACCAATAAAGCCTCCAATCAGCGTTTTAATGCCTTTACTGCTTTTTTTTGATGTGGCCGCAAGCGCTTCGCTTAAGCTTTTTTCTGCATCACTTTCAGGTTCTGCCACACTCTCTTTGGGTAAAAAAACCTCTTTCTCATCAAACAACCGTTGAGGATTAAGCGCCTCTTTGGGTTGTTCTTCTTCCAAATACTCTGACTCAATGGCTTGTTCTGAAAACACCTTTTTCTTTTTCAACTCACTCATTGAAACTTGTCTCCCAATAAAAATTCAAGTGCTTTATCCATCCTGATATGGGGCAGTGGTACATCGGCTTCATTAGGTAGAGGCCTAAAGTTAACAAAGTCAAAATGACCTTCTTGCCAAAAATCTCCTGTCGGCAGGCGCTTAGGCACCTCTCCGGGGAACATGGTCATACTTTGGCCATTAACATCATGTCCCGTTAACGCTGGTACGCTCTCCCCATCGGAAGAGACAAAACCAGGTGTAGTGGCTTGAATGGAAGCGATACTCATGCACTCCATCGCTACCCCTTCATACGCAGCCGATTGCCATGCTTCATGAATAAGCTGCTGCAGTAGAGACACCATATTAGGGTGTTGTTCTGGGGTAACATGATCCGCTTTGGTCGCCGCGAACAGAACTCGGTCAATATGTGGAGCAAACAGACGCTTCAACATAGAGTTACTGCCATATTTAAAGCTCTGCATTAACTGCTCGACTGCTTGTCGCATATCATTAAAGGATTCCGGCCCCGCGTTTAATGGTTGCAAGCAGTCGATAAGAACGATTTGACGATCAAATTTTGAAAAGTGCTCTTTGAAGAACTTCTTAACCACATGCTGTTGATAATACTCATAGCGCTTTTGCAACATTGCTATGTTTGAATCGGGGCGGGCTTTTTTAAGATCCTCTTCACTGTATTTCTCAAACCACATAAAGGGGAAGAATTGCAGAACCGGTGCCCCTGCCAATTCACCAGGTAGTACAAATCGTCCTGGTTGTACCCAGTGGAGTCCTTGTTGCTCTTTGCATTGGTGCAAAAAATCAGTAAATTTGTTGGCTATTTTCGCTAATTGATTCTCATCAGCCAGAGCAAACGGGTCAAACTCTTCAGCAAGAGCCATCCACTCTTTCGCTAATTGCTCTCTTTTACCATGAATCATCTTAGTCTGCTGTCGTGACCAACTGAGATAGTCGAGCTCAAGCAGAGGCAAATCAAGCAACCACTCTCCTGGGTAATCGACAATATCTAGGTAAGTGGTCGCCGACTCTTTCAGTAATCGTAACGGCCCTTTTTTCTGCTTATGGCGCAGTGCTAAACGAATAACACTGACATCTTCGGTAGGCTCCGGCCATTGAGGTGGAGTTGAAAGCAATGATGACATGCCATCATCATAGGCAAACCTTGGGATTGATAAATTGGTTTGAGGGACACGTTTTGCACCATACAAACGCCCATCCCTCACCACAGAGAGCAATGGCAATCTAGGGTTGGTTGCAGAGTGAAGCAGTTGATTCACCAATGAGGTAATAAACGCAGTTTTACCAGCACGCGATAGACCAGTAACCGCCAATCGTATATGACGGTCCATTCCTCGGTGGACCCACTTATTTACTTCACTCTTAATATCGCTCATAGACTTCCTATTACTTGTTTTTTAACTCTTTATTATACGTAAAGCGTAGCTTATGGCTCACTGTTTGTATTAAAGGTTCTTAAACTCTCGATTCACCTTAAATGAACTTGAGGTGACATACGCCTCCATCTTTCTCAATTTTGACTCCATCTGATCAAACTCATTATTTAATTGTTTGGTCAAGTTGCTCGGTGATTGCCCTGCTTGCCAGGGTTTGTTTTTCACTTTATGGTCACTAAAATGATGCTGGCTTCTCTTCTCGTAGGGCATTTTATCTAAAAAGAGATACGCGGCCATATAAGCCATCACAACCAATAACCCACCACCTAATAAAAAGGCTGATACGACGAGAATTCTCACCACCCATATTTCAGCACCAAAAAAGGTGGCAATTCCGGCACAAACACCACCGATTTTTCCGTTGTCAGGATCTCGATACAGTTCTCTGCTCATTTAAGACCGCCTCCAATCTGGAGCTTCTGCATCGAGAATTCTTTCTAATGTTTCTACTCTCGACTGCATCTGCTCTGCTTTATTTGCCAACGCTTGTAAACGTTCAATATCTTCGCTATTTAAACCTTGACCTGTTTGACGCTTACTTCGGTAATGAAGAAATAACCAAAGCGGAGCCACTAACCCCATAAATATGATCAGTGGAATGCCAATGAATACTGTGCCCATTTAGGACTCCTTTTATCAATCAGTTATTGAGGTTTGTTGTCCATAGACTGCTTCATTTTCTCAAGCTCTTGCTCAATTTCATCTTGCGCTTTAAGTTCAGCAAACTCTTGATCTAAGCTTTTTGATTTCCCAACAGAGAAGCTGTCTGCTTTGGCGTCCAGTTCATCAATGCGGCGCTCATATTGTTCAAATTTTGCTAACGCTTCTTCTGTTTTCCCTGAGTGCAGCTGACGCTGAACATCATGACGATTACCCGCCGCCTGACGACGGATCACCAGCGCTTGTTGACGAGCTCTAGTTTCATTTAATTTAGTTTCTAATTCCGTGACCTCGGTAGTCAATTTCTCAATGGTATCATCTACTAAGGTATACTCAGCATTTAGGCTACCCAAAACATCCGTTAATTTTTGCTTCTCTATCAATGCTGATCGAGCCAAGTCTTCACGCTGTTTAGTTAGGGCTAAACTGGCTTTCTGTTGCCAATCTTCACACTGTGACTGCATCGCATTAATTCTACGAGCAAGCTCTTTTTTGTCTGCAATCGCTTTGGCAGATGATGTTCTCACTTCAACCAATGTATCTTCCATCTCTTGAATGATTAGGCGAATCATTTTTTCTGGATCTTCTGCTTTGTCTAACAGTGAAGTGACGTTTGCGTTAACGATATCTGCAAATCTTGAAAATATACCCATAATAAGTCCTGCCTCTATTACTTACACCTGAATGATGTAATTCTTATTGTGTCTATTACACCTTTCATGCCAACTTTTTCATTGTTAAAATTCAACAAGTTAGATATACATGAGCAAAATCATTAATTGTGATATGATATATTTCACTAACTATTGGCGAAAATTACCAACTGCAGAGAGTGACATCAATGAGAAAACCAGAAGCACTAATTGGCGAATCAGAATCATTTCTTTCTGTATTAGATCAAACCTCGCGATTGGCTGCAATTGACCGTCCTATCTTAATCTTAGGGGAGCGCGGTACAGGTAAAGAGCTTATCGCAAAACGTTTACACTATCTGTCAAAAAGATGGAATCAGTCGCTGATTTCTCTTAATTGTGCCGCACTGGGTGAAGGGGTCATTGATTCCGAACTGTTTGGTCATGAGTCCGGGTCATTTACCGGCGCCAAGAATAGGCACCAAGGCCGCTTTGAACGTGCTGAAGGTGGAACGCTATTTTTGGACGAGTTAGCCACTGCCCCCGTCGGCGTTCAAGAAAAACTGCTTCGAGTTATTGAGTATGGTGAGTATGAACGAGTGGGTGGCTCTAAAACTCAAACGTCTGATGTTCGCTTGATTTGCGCCACAAATACCGACCTCCACCAGCTGATTGAACAAGGTAAATTCAGAGCCGATCTATTGGATCGCCTCGCGTTTGATGTGATTCATCTTCCTCCACTCCGTCATCGAGAGGGAGATATCCTGCTACTGGCAGAGCACTACGCTATCAAAATGTGTCAAGAGATCGGTTTAACGTACTTTCCCGGTTTTTCTGTGCATGCAAAAGCGGTGTTAGCCAGTTACGCTTGGCCAGGTAACATCCGTGAGTTAAAAAATGTCATTGAACGTTCTGTATTTCATCATGGTGTTGAAGATATGGAAGTAGATACTATTTATCTTGACCCTTTTGCCACAGCTTGGACTGATACGCCAAAAGAAGAGAAAGACGAACAAATCAGTAATAAAACTGAACTTCCTACCCTACCGATGAATTTCAAAACTTGGCAACATGAGCAGGAGAAATCTTTGTTGGAATTAGCAATGAAAACGTCGCAATTTAACCAGAGAAAAGCCGCAGACTCACTCGGGTTAAGTTACCACCAACTGCGCGGCATGCTGCGTAAACATGCCTTTGAGGGTGACTTAGAAAAGTGATAGTGGTAGCAATTGAGGAATAGTGTTAAAATTAAAAGACTTGTTTTCATTCATAAGCCACTGTTATGCATACTATGACACGTTTACTTGCTATCTTTTTTAGCATTTTAACTCTCTTCGGTTGCAATGACACAGTAGAGAACGCCCAAGTAAAACAGCACGGTTTTATTTATTGCGGTTTAGGTAGTCCAACCTCTTTTAATCCCCAGCTTAGTCAAGGTGGTTTGATTGTGGATACCATTGGTCCACAAATTTTCGATCGCCTGCTTGAATTCGATCCATTAGTCCATGTGCCCAGACCTAGCTTGGTTCGACGTTGGTCTGTAGATAAAGAGGGCACCACGTTTACCTTTACTCTACGTCCCAACATCGCCTTTCAGACCACAGAATGGTTCACACCAACACGGACTTTGAACGCTGACGATGTGGCGTTTAGTTTTCAACGATTGATTGATCCCAACCACCCTTACCACCAAGTCAACAATGGTTACTACCCGTGGTTTACCGGCATCAACTTTTTTAACTTGGTCAAATCAGTCACTGCAATCTCCGAGATGGAGGTTGAATTTAAGCTCTATCACTCAGACATCACTTTTCTATCCTCTTTAGCGACCGGTTTTTCCGTTATTCACTCCGCCGAATATGGTCAACAACTCCTCGACAATAACACCCCTGAGCTCATTGATTCTCAGCCTGTAGGCACGGGCGCTTTTTATCTTGATGATTATCAACCAGATGATCTTATTCGATTGAAAAAGCACACTGCCTATTGGAAAGGCGAACCAAAAATGGACCAAGTGGTGTTTGATATATCAGCACGAGGTACAGGATCGCTCGCGAAGCTTCTGCGCGATGAGTGTGATGTAATGTCCTCTCCAGCCGCCAGTCAAATTCCAGCGTTAACTCAAGCGAAACACATTACTTTGCATGTTCAAACTGCCATGAACATCTCCTATATAGCAGTCAATCACTCCAATCCTTCTCTGGCAGATTTGCGTGTTCGTCAAGCCATTAACTTTGCTATTGATCGTAACAATATTCTGCATACCGTCTATTACAAAACGGGCGTTGAAGCAAAAACCATTCTGCCGCCAACCTCATGGGCATACAGTGAAGAGAGTATCCAGATAGCGTTCAATCGCCAGCAAGCACAATCGCTGTTAAATGATGCTGGGTATCAAGATGGATTGAGCTTGACGTTATGGGTGCCATCCATTTCAAAACCGTATAACCCTAGTCCAAGAAAAACCGCTGAGCTAATTCAAAGTGATCTTGCCAAAATAGGAATTAAGGTTCAATTGGTTACTGCTGAGACCTATGCACGTCTAGGGGTACAACAAACCAAAGCCATTGACCTATTTCTAACTGGCTGGGTGGCGAATACTGGCGACCCCGATAGCTTTTTACGCCCAATTTTATCTTGTGATGCCAAACAAGCCGCATTGAATTCGGCTATGTGGTGTAACCCTGAATTTGATAAATTGCTTGATCTTGCGAGGGAAGCGAATAACATGCGAAACCGAAAAGAGATCTATACTGAAGCTCAGCAGTTGCTTAACGATATCATGCCCATTGTCCCAATTGCCCATAGTGCACAATATCAAGCCAATGATCACTCACTGCAGGGGTTTACTATTAGCCCATTTGGCTCAAATTCATTCTACCAAGTATCTAGGACTGAATAGCGGATGTTTATATATACTATTCGAAGGCTCAATCTATTTATCATCACGTTAACCATCTTGACCTTAATTGGTTATGGTTTGGTGCGTTTAGAGCCAACAACGACTTGGGCTCATATGGATTTTTGGTCCGGTTGGTTACAATACCTAGCGCAGATTATTAACGGTAACTTTGGCGTCAATCACCAAGGCTTATCCGTTATTGATGAGGTTGCCAAAGTCTTCCCAGCCACTCTAGAACTCTGTTTTTTCGCTTCTATATTGTCCTTAATAATTGGCATCCCCCTTGGCACTATTGCAGGAATGAAGCGTGGCCGCCCAATTGATACCATCATCTCGTCAACCGCTTTAATGGGTTACTCAATGCCGCTGTTTTGGATTGCGCTACTTTCCATTATGTTCTTCTCTTTACGTTTAGGCTGGTTACCGGTTTCTGGTCAATACAGTTTGTTGTATGAAGTTGAAGCAAAAACAGGCTTTACCATTATCGATACACTTCTACTTAACGATCCTAATCGAGGTTACATCTTAGTCGATGTGGTCAACCACCTTATTTTACCTACCGTAGTGCTTGCGTTAGCACCAATGACTGAAGTCATCAGACAGATGCGAGTTTCAGTGGCAAATGTCATTACTCAGAACTACATCAAAGCAGCACAGACACGAGGATTGTCAAAATATGAGATCATTGTCCGTCATGTGATCAGGAACTCTCTACCTCCTATTATTCCTAAATTAGGTATTCAAATGTCTGGCATGTTAACAGCAGCGATGATGACAGAGTCAATCTTTAACTGGCCAGGAATTGGACGCTGGTTGCTCAATGCCATCGGCAATCAAGATTATGTCTCTATTCAAGCGGGTGTACTTGCCGTGGCGAGCTTTGTATTAACCGCCAATATTATTACTGATTTAATTGGGGCGATCGCAAACCCTCTCGTAAGGAAGCAGTGGAATGCTATCTAATAACGTCTACCAAGAAGAGCATATCCCGACGCCACGAGAGCGCTTTTTAAGCAGCTATCGTGCTAACTCGATCGCTGTTTTTGGTTTTTGGTGCCTCTCCCTCTTATTGTTCGTGACGCTTCTTGCTCCATGGATTGCCCCTTATGATGCACAGTGGAAATCAGGTGTCCTTCTGCAGCCTCCCTCATGGAATAATTTAGGTACCATTGAATACTTTTTAGGTACCGATGACCTTGGTCGAGATATCCTTTCTCGTTTGATTGCGGGCTCTAGACTCACCTTTGGGTATGCCATTGTTGTCGCACTGTTATCCGCGATTATTGGCACCATAATTGGTGTCTTCGCAGGAATGACCAAAGGGCTACTCTCTAGCGTTCTCAATCACCTTTTAGATACCGTCATGTCAATACCATCTATGTTATTGGCTATCATTTTTGTGGCGTTTTTAGGTACTGGTGAATTTAATATCCTTCTGGCTATCTGGTTTTCATTAATCCCCCGTTTTATTCGCTCTGTCTATACGGCAGTGCATAACGAAGTAGAGAAAGATTACATCATTGCTGCCCGATTGGATGGTGAGAATAATTTCTACTTATTGTGGTATTCCATATTACCCAACATCATGGCTGGTATAGTCGCGGAGCTCACCTTAGCTATCTCCGTGGCCATTTTAGATATCACCGCCTTAGGCTTTTTAGGCTTAGGAGCTCAAGCACCAAGCCCTGAGTGGGGAGCGTTACTCGGTGATTCAATAGAACTTATCTACATTGCCCCGTGGACGGTGACACTTCCGGGGTTGTTCATCACGTTTACCGTGGTGGTGGTTAATTTAGTGGGCGATGGAATTCGTCACGCAATCGAAGCTGGAACTGAATAATGCCTTTACTTGATATTCGCCACCTAACGATTGAGTTAGATACCCCTCATGGGATGGTTAAAGCTGTCGATCGTGTCAGTTTGACTCTAAATGAAGGAGAAATACGTGGTTTAGTCGGTGAGTCTGGCTCAGGAAAAAGTCTGATTGCCAAAGCGATTATTGGCATCACCAAAGAGAACTGGCGCATTACAGCTGATAGGATGAGACTCGGTAATATCGATCTGCTCACCCTAACTACACGACAAAGAAGAAAAGTCATCGGCCGTGAGTTAGCCATGGTATTTCAAGAGGCTTCATCCTGTTTAGACCCTTCCGAGGAAGTTGGACACCAACTTGAAGAATCAATTCCATCTGACAGCTTTGAAGGACGTTGGTGGCAGCGAGTTCAATGGCGACGAAAACAGGCGATCGCTTTACTGCATAAAGTGGGTATCAAAAACCATAAAAGCTTTATGAAATGCTACCCGTATGAGTTAACCGACGGCGAATGTCAAAAACTGATGATCGCTATGGCCATCGCTAAAAAGCCAAGGTTATTGATTGCCGATGAACCAACCAACGATCTCGATCCCATTACGCAGTCACAAATATTCCGGTTATTAAGCCGTCTTAATCAGCTCAGTGACACCACCATACTTCTGATCAGTCACGATTTGGTGACTGTCACTCAGTGGGTGGATCGCATCACCGTGATGTACTGCGGTCAATCGGTAGAGTCTGGTAGCCGTACACAGATATTAGAGTCTCCGAAACACCCCTATACCGTGGCTCTACTTCGAGCAATGCCCGACTTTAGCCAAGAGACAATTCCACACAAATCCATCTTAGAGTCGCTTCCTGGTTCGATTCCACCACTGCAGCATCTACCCATAGGTTGTCGCCTCGGACCACGTTGTCCGCAAGCTCAACGTACCTGTGTTCAGATGCCAAAACGTCGCCGTTTGAAAGATCACAAATTTAGCTGCCACTTCCCGCTTAATTACGTTGAGAAGTGTCCATCGGATAAGAAGAAAGGTGAGAAACAACCTAAGCGGTGTGGAGAGGAATTATGAGTGCGCTTTTAGAAGTCACCGACCTACAAAAAGATTACAAATTTAGAACAGGGTTGTTTAAAAAACGGCATATTAAAGCCGTTAAGCCCGTATCTTTCTCACTGGAAGCAGGACAAACACTCGGTTTTATCGGTCAAAATGGTTCTGGGAAATCGACCCTCGCTAGAATGCTTGCAGGGGTAGTGAAGCCGTCCGCCGGAATCATTACGGTCAACGGGGAAGAGCTAAAACACAAAGATTACCAGACACGTAGCGGTCTGATTCGGATGATTTTTCAAGATCCTAACACCTCACTTAACCCTCGCTTACAGATTGGTCGCATTCTTGAGGGGCCGTTAAAGAGAAACACGCACATGAGTCCTCAAGCGCGTGAAAAACGTATCTTCGCCACTCTAAAACGGGTCGGTCTACTTCCAGAGCATGCCTACTTTTACCCTCAAATGCTTGCTACTGGGCAGAAGCAAAGAGTATCACTAGCTCGAGCGTTGATCCTTCAGCCCAGTATTATCGTGGCTGATGAAGCACTCAATGGTTTAGACATGGCGATGCGCTCGCAAATCATTAATCTCTTCTTAGAGCTGCAAGAGGAGATGGCGATCTCATTCATCTACGTGTCGCAACATATTGGCGTAGTCAAACACATCACAGACAAAGTCATGGTAATGCACCATGGTGAAGTGGTTGAGAAAGGGCCGACCCAAGAGGTGTTTGCCAATCCGCAACATAAGATCACTAAAAAACTTATTCAGAGCCACTTTGATGCACCAACCCATGATCGGAAATTGAGATCAAACAGTGTTACTCCAAAACTGGTGGTGTAAAGCTGTAACATACTGGATACTGAGCTGGAAGAGGTCACTTAATCATTGAGAGTTAAGATTACTTGACCTGTCTACAGGTATCGACTTTAGAATGGTTCGCTTTGTATACTTAAGCAAAGAGGCACCTTTCCTTGTATCAGTTACCAGAATTAAGACAATCAACGATATTTCGGCTCTTTGACAACCTACCACCAACAATGAAAGGGATCACTCTTGCCCTTTTATCTACCGCACTGTTTACGATAGTTGGAGTATTTGTTCGACAACTCAGTACTGACTATGACACCTTTCAGATCCTATTTTTTCGTCAGTCAATCTTTATGCTTTTGCTTATCCCTTCTATGAGTAAAAATATGAGTGTGCTACTTAAGCCCAACAAAGTACCCCTTCACTTACTAAGAATTGTAGGGGCTTTTACAGCGCTGTACTTTGGCTTTATAACAGTGAGTAATATTCCTTTTGCTGATGCGACAGCACTCGGTTTCTTACAGGTACTCTTCGTGGCTTTGATCGCACGCTTTGTATTAGCAGAACAGATCACCAACAGTCGCATTTTTACTATTGTAGGTGGATTTATCGGAGTAATGGCTGTGATTCGACCTACTTTCACGGAAAGTCACACTCTGTATGTTTCATCTGGCATGATCGCGGCACTAGGGGCAGCAATAGCTGTCGTATGCGTTAGAAAAGTGGCGCAAAGTGAACCCAAGATCACTTTAATGGCATACCAAGCACTGGCTATTGGCTGCATAGCACTCATACCAACCCTTTACCTATGGCGAACGCCTACCATTGAAGATGTAGTATTACTCTTACTCGTTGGCATCATCTCTTCACTTGCACAGTATGTGGGCATATCTGCTTATAAATGGGCGCAAGCCAACATCATTGCCAACGTTGAGTATGTAAAGATAATCTATTCTCTAATTATTGGGTTCGTTGTCTTTGCCGAAACTCCTGATTTATGGTCAATAGTTGGAGCAATGATTATTCTCACAAGCGCATTGCTTCCATTGTTGTGGTCTTATTATCAAACAACTAAAGAAGGTTGACCTACATGTTGAGCATCAAACAATTTTGTGAGCAGCTTGAAGTGTCTCGTACAACGGTTCTCTATTACGAGCGAAAGGGGTTACTCACTCCAGCAGCTAGAACGTCTAGTGGTTATCGCCAATATGGAGAGCGAGAACTTGAAAAGTTTAAAACTATTCTTGCTTATCGTTCCTATGGCATACCCGTCAGTGAGATTGAGAGTCTACTACAGCAATCACAAGATAAAGATCGAGATAGAGTACTGAGGCAACAGTTTTCTGCCCTCGATTTAGAAATTCAGAAGTTGCGTCAGCAGCAGCACTCCATTATGGCCTTGCTTAAAGAGCCTGAACTGATTAATCAAGGTTTACTCACCAAGGAGCGCTGGACAGAAATATTGAGGGAATCTGGGATGGATGATCAAGATATGATCAATTGGCACAAGCGTTTTGAGCAGATGGAGCCGCTTGGACACCTAAAATTCCTACAATCTTTGCATATTGATGACGATGAAATTGAGCAAATAAGAGAGTGGTCACGAAAGTCTTAGAGTAAACAAAGCTTTTGCCCCAAAGTGAGTTTGTGCAATAAACTAGAGAATAATCTGGTCGGAGAATTTCCCTACTGTTCCTAATGGTATTAGTATCTATTGATACATGACAATAGTGGAGTCACCCGATGAGATCACCATTTCAGGTACTAATATTTCCATATAAATTGGAAATCTCAGAACCCATATTTTTGATTGCTTGCCGAACAGACAATGGGGAATGGCAGGCGATTTCTGGCGGTGGTGAAGATCAAGAGTCGCTGTGCGATGCCGCAAAAAGAGAGCTATATGAAGAGGCGTCGTTAATAGGTAGTGATTGGGTTCAATTAGATTCTATGTGTATGTTACCTAGAGTTTTTTATTCTGGTCACGAAAAATGGGTCGATCATCCTTATGTGATACCAGAATATTCATTCTCAGTGCAAGTTTCGGGAGAACCAAAGTTATCTTCAGAACACACGGAATTTCGTTGGTGTAAGGCTTCTGAAGCGAATGAACTTCTTAAGTATGATTCAAATCGAACAGCTTTATGGGAGTTATGCGAACGACTCAAAGCCCATCACATGTAGATTGAAAATCGAATCTATCCAGAGATGTATCAGCGGGACAATAGCTAGAACGTTTATGCCCCAAGACGAGTTACAATTGTGTATTGTACTAGATTGGTAGTCAGTGATCGTTTCATATCAAGGATATGTAACGGTGTCGTTTTGAATGATTAAGTATTGTTATATGATTATGTTATCTACTTCATTTCTAATAAGTTCAGATGGATTTCAAACTTTATAAGTATATGCCTTTACGGCCAGATTTTTTTACAAATAGATGGCTTCGTGCATCAACTCGTACTGCTTTAAATGATCCATTTGAAATCATCGCAAGTGATGAGTATCTGATTGATATGGTTATGTCTTTATCTATTTTCAAAGAAAAAGGAAGAAGTAAAACTAGGGATGAAGCAATCGAATTTTTGGGAAGTTCTGAGTCTGAAGGGGCGGATGATGTTTTTTTCTTGAATCATGGTGTCATCAGCTTTACAGAGACTAGAGATAACTTATTGATGTGGGCGCACTATGCAGAACAGCACCAAGGTATGGTAATCGAGTTTGATAGCAAGCATGAGTTTTTTTCATCTAAGTATGTTACGAAGAATAACTCTCATGAAGGGCGGTTAAGTAGGGTTTTATATAGAAAGGAGCGTTTAGCATCGGTTAATAATTATTTGATGGAGTTATATCTACATAAGTCTGATGAGTGGGCTTATGAGAAAGAGCATCGATTAATATTAGATTTGGTAACCGCAGATAAGAAACTAATTCACAAGAATAAAGTAGACTCCTTTTCAGTAGTTCTAAATATGGATTTTCAGGCAGAAAAACAGCGACATAGTGACCTCATAGCCATCCCAGAGCATCAAGCTCGAAGCCATTATCTACTACGTCATAAAGACGTATTATGTATGTATGAAGTTCCCAAAGAAGCCATAAAGTCAGTAACCTTTGGATGTAACGCAGATGAATCTCTGATCAATACGGCGCGAGACTATTTATCTGATTATGATATCCAGTTGCAAAAAGCACGGATCGATAGCGTTGACTATCGGCTACGGTTCGAAGATTTGTAACTTTTTTTTTGGTAAGAAACTGACTTGTATATTTAACCGTCTGTTTTGCGTCTAATTCAATTGCAAAAAATAGATAATGAACCTTTTACAAGCACTAATTAGTGCAGTGGTATTTTTCGCTATTAATGATACGAGCAGTTATCTGGTGGTGGGATCTACACCAAATAAGGCTAACTTACTTCTGTCCAAATATGTTTCAGCGTGATCATTGTATTTATTACCGTGGCTCGTTAGTATCGGGGGATATTAACTGAATGATTGAACTCGTGATGGGACCAAATAGATGAGAAATTGGATATTTTTAGTGGCGTGTGTTGCCAGCGCGGTGTGGATGGTCTTCGATTCAGGAAAGTCTGATCAAGTATTGTCGATGTTTCAGGGCATCACATTACCCAATGCCAACGAACTGATGGAGTATGTTGGGCAAGGGTTCTACTATGTGGCATTGCTTATCGGTCTCGTATATTTGGGCCGTAAGTTTAAGAGACAACGCCAAAATAGTGATCAATGAGTTGCTTTTTAGGCTTTGATAGCCATCGATGCGCTTTTATTGGGTCGCCAAATACGGCTTCAGCTTGTGCGGTAAGTCGAGCAGCACGAATTGCCTTTGCGCTTTCATCACAAGTGAGTTGTTCATTCTTGGCAAGTCGATGGCTGAGTGTTCTCGATGCGATGACCCACTGCAGCTCTGCACGAGAAAAACCGTGATCTTGTAATCGTGTTAATACTCTCGGATCAACCCCCTTTCGTGCCAATGTAGAGTAGTCCATCTCGTTCAATACCTCCCAACCAAACCATTGTGTGAGCATTGAACTTACTCGGCTGGAAATAGGTATGTCTGATGGTTTGGTTGTAATGTGCACTACGACAACTCACTATCCAAACTCACCGGATATAACACTGCGCTCTCGCTCTTCATCAATGGTCTCCTGTAGTAGCGTTTGTAGCCAATTAAGGTCTTGTTGCTGCAGGTTATCACTGATGACATAGGCGAAGGCCATGCGTTTAGAGGTAACATTTGCGTAGCGGTAGGTTGACTCTCTGTCGGGTTGCTTTGCTTCATAGCTCAGCGCTTTTCCAGACTCAATTGGACACAGTGCTGACAGAGCGATCATCAACTCAAGTGGTGTACGGGTACTTGCAATACGATACAGATAACCCTGTTCCACCTTCTGCTTTACCCAGTAGCCAAATTGATTGAGATCGAGTAGCTCTCGGGAAAGCAGCTGCGCATCACTTTTAAAAGCCCATTTACTCAGTTTAACTGGGGTGTATTTAAACTCAGGTTGCCCAGAGTTCAGATCGATATTTGGACTAATTAACGCTGAGACTTTGGCACTACTGGCAGTGTTGTCACTCCAATGGATTGGAACAAAAAGCTGATGACGTTTTATCGCTTGAGTGAGATTGACCCTAACCTTAACCTCTCCCAAACGGCTGCTGATAATCACAATATCACCGCTAGATAGCCCATGCTCTGCGGCTAATTGTGGATTCACCTCTACATAGGGTTCTGGCGTATGAGCACCGAGACGGGCGGTAAGACCTGTGCGGGTCATGGTGTGCCAATGGTCGCGCACTCGGCCGCTATTGAGTATCAGAGGGAACGCCTCACAACTCCTGCTTTTAGGTTGTTGATGTGATACCGCGATAAAATTGGCTTTGCCATTAGGGGTATAAAATCGGCCATTACTGAACATTCGTTGATGAGTCACCTGTTTTTGTAGCACTGCTACTGGCCACTGTTGTGGGGTCAGCCTGTTATATCCTTCATCAGACAGATCCGCTAAACCAATCAAATTTAAATCTCGTTGATAGCCATCTCGATTATCTAACGCCGTCATTTTCACATATTCATCAAAAATCTCACCTTCATGAACGTAATCGAATGCCTCTCCAAACCCCATCTTTTGAGCAAGCTGTGAAATGATCCACCAGTCGGGCTTCCCCTCTCCCGGAGTTGGCAGAATGCGTCGCTGCCTTGAAATACGTCGCTCAGAGTTAGTCACCGTTCCCGATTTTTCACTCCACCCTTGCGCGGGCAGCAGTACATTGGCAAGGCGCGTGGTATCCGTATCTGCTATACAATCTGAAACAACCACCAGCGGACATTTGGCGAGGGCTTGTTTTATCTTATTACTGTCAGGCATACTCACCACTGGATTAGTCGCCATGATCCATACCGCTTTTATACTGCCGTCGTTAATGGCATCAAACAGCTCTACCGCCTTCAGACCGGGTTGCTTGGCCAGTGTGGTCGTTTGCCAGTAGTTACTGACCATTTGATGATGAGTTGAGTTACCAAAGTCCATATGTGCGGCCAATGTATTCGCCAGTCCGCCCACCTCACGGCCCCCCATCGCATTGGGCTGTCCCGTGACGGAAAACGGCCCCATCCCTACGCGCCCTATCCTACCCGTCGCTAGATGACAATTGATGATGCTGTTAACTTTATCGGTGCCGTGCGACGATTGGTTCACTCCTTGTGAATAGATGGTTACCACTTTTTCTGTGTGACAAAACGCCTGATAAAACTGTTTAAGCCCCTCCTCCTTGACGCCTAATGTTTCAGCCAACTGCTCATCGTTTTCGGAATCCATCAGAGCTGAATGGAGCGCCTTATCAAACCCTTGGCTGTGCTTCTCAACGTAGGTTGTGTCGATTTGTCCAGACATAGCCAACGCATTGAGTAATCCATTGAACAGAGCGACGTCTGTCCCTGGATGAATGGCCAAGTGCAGGTCCGCGATATCGCAGGTCACGGTTTCACGAGGATCGATCACCACAATAAACAGATTCGGTCTCTTCTCTTTCTCTGCTCGCAATCGCTGCATCAGAACAGGGTGACACCAAGCCAGGTTAGAACCGGTAATCACCACCATATCGGCCATCTCTAGATCTTGATAACAGACCGGCATAGTGTCAGAACCAAATGCACGTTTGTGCCCGGCCACTGTTGATGACATACACAGGCGTGAGTTAGTGTCTATGTTTCCGCTGCCTATAAATCCTTTCATCAGCTTATTGGCAACATAGTAATCTTCCGTTAACAGCTGACCTGACACATAAAAAGCGACCGAATCTGGCCCATGCTTTTCTATCGTATCAATAAACTGTTGAGCGACATGATCCAGCGCTTGATCCCAATTGCTTTCAATGCCCTCTATGGATGGGTGAAGCATGCGCCCTTGGTGAGTCACCGTTTCACCCAGCGCCATGCCTTTCGAGCAGAGTCGTCCATAGTTAGAAGGGTGGTCTTGATCGCCTCGTACATCAAGCTGGCCTTCTGCATTGGGTTTTACTTCAACCCCGCAGCCTACTCCACAATAAGCACACGTGGTTTTTACCCAAGGACTCTTCGTTAACATCATGCTTCCTCATATCAATAGATTGGTTTCTTCAAAACCTGTTTCTCTTAAAACTATTGAGCAAGGAGCACACCAAGATTCAATTTTTTATGTGTACATTTTAGAAAACAATATAAATATCACTAATAAACAAAGTGTTAATGATGAAGTTCTTTTTATTACAACCCTTTTTAAGGCTCATATTCGCAAATTTTGAGTGAAGATATCGACCTCCATGCTTCATTTTGGTGTGTCTCGCACCACAAAAGAACAACTTAACGCGCTTTGAATGCACTTTCTCCATATCGTTTATCGGTCACTCCCTTCAAAAAACAACCATAACCACCTGATTAATAGCAAGTAATTAAATTAATCAACGCCTAATCTCATTAATTGGCATCTTCTTTGCTCTAAGCTCATTAACGCAATGTTTACTGTATTAAGGATTGATTGATGATTTATGAAAAGAGCCACAATGGTGTTATTACCTTTACAGGGACTGATTTCAAATCCGACAATGTTGCTGCTATCACTTATGGTACCGTGCATTTAGTTGGCGCAGGTCCCGGTGACCCCGAGCTGCTGACTATCAAAGCGCTGAATCAAATTCAAAACTCGGACGTGATTATCTATGACAATTTAGTCAGCGAAGAGATCCGCGCTTTGATGCCAAGCTCAGCGGAGTCAATATATGTTGGTAAAGCCAAAGGGTGTCACAGCTCGACACAGGATGAGATAAACCAGCTGATTATTTACAAAGCCAAACAGGGCCTCAGTGTCTGTCGTTTAAAAGGTGGAGATGCCTTTGTCTTTGGCCGTGGCGCCGAAGAGATGTTGGCTTTAAAAAAACAGAATATTGACGTTATGATCACCCCCGGGATCACTGCAGCAGCAGGTTGCAGTAGCTATGCAGGGATCCCCCTCACACATCGTGGGCTGTCACAAGGCTGTACCTTTGTCACAGCCCATGCCGAAAAAGAGCTCGATATTAATTGGCAAGCACTCGCTAATCTTCAGCACACCTTAGTTTTTTACATGGGATTAAGTAAATCCAACATGATAGAGACTCGGTTAATGGCTGAGGGATTGGCTAGCAGTACGCCAGTTGCTCTTATTGAAAATGGTTGCTGTCCACAACAGCGGGTAATCACTGGAACTCTCTCTCAACTATCAAGCTTAGTAAGTCGTCACCAGGTGAAATCACCCGCACTGATCATGGTAGGCGAGGTCGTTTCACTGGCCGACCAACTTCAATGGTTTAGCACCTATTCGGACGCAAACGCTGAACTACTCCCGAAACAGTTTGAAAAGTACATGCAGCTAACTGCCTAAAATAACTATAAATCTAATAAATTATCTATGGAAAGGAAGCCTTAATGAGTAATGCAGCGAAAAACAGAGAACGCATTGTTGTGGTCGGAAATGGTATGGTCGGCCATAAATTTATCGACACCTTAATTAACGATCACAGAGACCAGTATGAAATTATTACTTTTTCAGAAGAGTCCCGTCTCGCCTATGACAGGGTGCAGCTTAGTGGTTACTTTTCCGGAAAATCTGCCGATGACTTAGCACTGACTGATGCCTCTTATTATCAAGAGAATGGCATTCACTTTGTGCTCAATGACAAAGTTACCCAACTAGACCATGTCAATAATCAGGTCGTGACTGCCAGTGGCCGCGTTGAACCCTATGATAAGTTAGTACTTGCTACTGGTTCTTTCCCTTTTGTTCCCCCGATTCCTGGTAACGACAAAGCACACTGCCATGTCTATCGTACTATTGATGATCTTGAGAAAATCACCGCTTCAGGCGCGCAAAGCAGAGTCGGAGTCGTGATTGGTGGTGGTCTGCTTGGACTTGAAGCGGCTAATGCCCTAACCCACTTAGGTTTAGAGACACACGTGGTTGAGTTTGCGCCTCGATTGATGGCGGTACAACTTGATGAAGGTGGCGGTAAATTACTGCGTCGTAAGATAGAAGCGCTCGGCGTTCAGGTACACACTGAGAAGGCAACCACTGAGATTATTGATGGAGAGACGTGTCGATACCGCATGAATTTTGCTGATGGCAGCTTTTTAGAAACAGATACCATCGTTTTCTCAGCAGGCATACGACCTCAAGATGAATTGGCACGACAGTTTGGCCTGACCATCGGTGAACGAGGTGGGATTGTCATCAACAATCAATGCCAAACGAGTGTTGAGAACATCTATGCTATTGGTGAATGTGCACTGTGGGATAATAAGATATTTGGCTTAGTTGCACCTGGGTATCAAATGGCAAAGGTGACAGCATCACACATTAGTGGTGGCGATGCCTGCTTCACTGGTGCTGATATGAGTACTAAATTGAAACTGCTTGGGGTTGATGTGGCCAGTATTGGTGATGTTCACGGTAATACTCCCGGCGCCCAGTCATACACGTATAACGATGAGATAGAGCAAATCTATAAACGTTTGATCGTCTCTGCTGATGGTAAGAAGATTGTCGGCGCAGTGCTTGTGGGTGATGCTGAGGCGTATGGCACGTTACTTCAAACCCTATTGAATGACATGACGCTGCCTGAAAACCCATCCGTACTGATTCTACCTAACCATGGGGATGAAAGTGCCGGCAGCGGCTTAGGCATTGATGCGCTGCCTGATAGCGCCTCTATCTGTTCATGTTTTGATGTGACCAAAGGCGATATTAAGCAAGCCGTCGCGGCGGGTTGCACCACAATGTCTGATCTTAAAACGTCTACAAAAGCTTCTACTGGTTGTGGAGGCTGTTCTGCATTAGCAAAACAGGTACTGGAATCGGAATTGTCCAATTTAGGTTTTGAAGTAAACAATGACCTCTGTGAGCACTTTTCTTATTCACGCCAACAACTGGCCGATATTGTTCGCGTCAAAAAGATCACTCATTTTGATCAGCTCCTTGAGAGTCATGGGCAGGGGTTAGGCTGTGAAATCTGTAAACCTACTGTGGGTTCAATCCTCGCCTCTTATTGGAATGACTATGTGTTGGATGACCAACATATGGAACTGCAAGACACCAACGATATCTACCTAGGGAACATGCAAAAAGATGGAACATATTCTGTAGTTCCAAGAATTGCCGGCGGAGAGATTACCCCAGATAAACTGATTGTATTAGGGCAGGTAGCAAAAGAGTTTGACCTTTATACCAAGATTACCGGCGGACAACGGGTTGATTTATT
Organism: Aliivibrio kagoshimensis; assembly: GCF_050337105.1. NCBI lineage: Bacteria > Pseudomonadati > Pseudomonadota > Gammaproteobacteria > Vibrionales > Vibrionaceae > Aliivibrio > Aliivibrio kagoshimensis. The sequence continues at coordinate 85,047 of NZ_JAKJSQ010000002.1, read as the reverse complement.
TGGGGCACAGCTGCACGAGTTACCCATTATCTGGAAAAAGCTTATCGATGCAGGTTTTGAAACTGGCCACGCCTATGGTAAGTCCGTTCGAACCGTCAAGTCTTGTGTCGGCAGTACCTGGTGTCGATATGGCGTTAAAGACAGTGTCGGATTCGCGATCGATATAGAGAATCGCTACAAAGGGTTACGCTCACCACATAAGTTGAAGTTTGCGGTATCTGGTTGCACTCGAGAGTGCGCTGAAGCTCAAACCAAAGATGTCGGTATTATTGCCACTGACAAAGGTTGGAATCTCTATGTGTGCGGTAATGGAGGAATGCGCCCTCGTCACGGTGATCTCTTTGCCACTGATCTTAATGACCAACAGCTGCAGCAAACCATAGACCGTTTTCTAATGTTCTACATCCGTACCGCTGACCGATTGCAACGCACCTCAGTCTGGCTTGAAAATTTGGATGGTGGTTTGGATTACCTGAAATCCGTCATTATTGAAGATAGCCTCGGCATTGCCAGTGAGCTTGAAAACGAAATGGCACACAACGTTAAACAGTATCAATGTGAATGGAAAACCACCATTGAAAATCCAGAAAAACTGAAACGATTCCAGCACTTTATTAATAGTAAAGCCATCGATGATCATTTGGAGTTTACGACTGAACGCGAACAGCGTTTTCCTCACAGTAAATTAAACAATAATCAGATCGACGTTGTCGAACTTACCGAGATATAGGGGAATATTATGAGCCAATGGACTGACATTTGTAAGCAAAGTCACCTTACACCCAACACGGGAATTTGCGCACAATTCAATCAACAACAAGTTGCAATTTTTTTCTGCCAACGACAACAGAGCCTCTACGCCGTATCCAATTATGATCCTATTGGGGATGCCAATGTTATATCCAGAGGCATGATGGGCTCTATAGAGAGTGATCTCTATGTCTCTTCACCACTGTATAAGCAGCATTTCCACCTAGAAACTGGTCTCTGTCTTGAAAATCCAGAACACCGTTTAAAAACCTATTTAGTACGTGTCAGCAACGATATGGTTCAGCTTAGAGAGGCTTCATCTATCTAAACACGTGCAAACAGTGGCATTCACTGCGACACGGTGAATTATAAATTCGATTTTAAGGAAATTCTCATGAGTACACCCTCATTCAATCTTTTTGCTTTTACCGGCAAAATGAAGATTCTTCACCTCAGTTGGATGGCATTTTTTATCACCTTTATGGTGTGGTTCAATTTTGCACCATTACTTCAAGCGGTAAAAGAGACGCTAGGACTGACCACAGAACAAGTAAAAACCTTACTGATTCTTAACGTTGCTATCACCATCCCTGCCCGAGTCATCGTGGGATCACTCACCGATAAATTTGGCCCAAAGCTAGTTTATTCGGCACTATTAATTTTTTGCTCGATCCCTTGTTTTGTTTTCGCCTTTTCTGAAAGCTTCATTCAAGCTGCCATTGCACGTTTTGCCCTTGGTTTTATTGGCGCTGGCTTTGTCATCGGTATTCGACTTGTATCAGAATGGTTTCCACACAATGAACTTGGTACGGCAGAAGGTATCTATGGTGGATGGGGTAACTTTGGCTCAGCGGCAGCAGCATTCACGCTTCCAACCGTTGCTTTGCTATTTGGAGGTGAAGACGGTTGGCGATACGCAATGGCATTAACAGGTCTGTTTAGCTTACTTTTTGGAGTGATCTTCTATTTTAATGTTTCCGATACACCGAAGGGCTCTACCTACTTTAGACCCGCTAATCTCACCGCTATGGAAGTGACGTCAAAAAGCGATTTCTGTTTACTGCTCATTATGAAAGTACCAATGTATGCAGCGCTTGCTCTTCTTGCTTGGAAGCTTTCTCCATCAAATATCGCGATGATTTCTGCCGTGGCAACCTACTCTATTTATGCCAGTTTAGTCGTTCTTTACCTGTACGAGTTTTCACAAGTATGGAAGGTGAATAAATCCATATTTAATCAGCCAGTGGCAGAAATTCACCAATATAAGTTCAAACAAGTTGCTGTTCTAAATGTGCTCTATTTTGCCACCTTTGGCTCTGAGTTGGCGGTGGTCTCTATGTTGCCTCTCTTCTTTTCAGAAACATTTGCATTAACCCCTGTGGTAGCGGGAATGGTCGCTGCATCTTACGCCTTTATGAACCTTATTTCTCGACCAGGAGGGGGCTGGATTTCTGATAAGTTTGGCCGCAAACCAACTCTGCTTATTTTAACGGCAGGTTTGGCTCTGGGTTATCTGCTCATGGCACAAATAACCACAGAGTGGACGTTATGGCTTGCGGTTGCTGCCGCAATGATCTGTTCCTTTTTCGTACAAGCAGGAGAAGGAGCAGTCTTTGCTACGGTCCCGTTAATCAAACGTCGTATGACAGGCCAAATCGCGGGGATGACAGGTGCATATGGCAACGTGGGGGCAGTGGTTTATCTCACCGTGTTGTCATTCGTCAGTTATCAAACCTTTTTCTATGTGATCGCAGCTACTGCATTAGTAGGTTTTGCTACCCTAATCTTAATGGAAGAGCCTCAAGGGCAGATGGCAGAGGTGAACGAAGATGGTAGCGTCACCTTGATTGATGTGGCAAACCAGTAACCTGACAGGGAAGCAAATGACAATGACAACTGAAGCAAGTGATAACCTGATGGTTAAAGTGGGGGGATACTCTGAGGCAGGAATAAGAGAGAGTAATCAAGATGCATTTTCGAGTAAAAATCCAACACTTGCTTCAGAGCTCAAATATAAAGGCATCGTCGCTTGTATTGCTGATGGTGTAAGTTGCAGCAGTAACGCCCAACAAGCTAGCCACACCAGTGTGACCGAGTTTGTTCAAGACTATTATTGTACCCCAGATAGCTGGAGTGTAAAAAAATCTGCAGGACAAGTTCTACACTCGCTCAATCGCTGGCTCTATCAGCATGGCAGTCAACAGGATCTGCGACATAATGGTTCAGTGACTACGTTCAGCTCAGTTATTTTCAAATCCACTGCCGCTTACCTCTTTCATGTGGGTGATAGCCGAATATATCGTCTTCGTGACGGTGAATTAACACAGCTGACGCGTGATCATATTCAAGGACAATATGGCAAGCGCCACTTCTTAGTTCGAGCCCTTGGCATGGATATTAATCTCGACATCGATTATCAAAAAGAGGATCTGCAAAAAGGCGATCTCTTTTTACTCACAAGTGACGGTATTCATGACTGGTTAAGCCATTCGGAACTCACTCAATCACTCCTACCATTAACACACTTAGGTAAATTGAATAGCGCACAATTAGAAGCATCAACACAACAGCTGGCAGACAAGGCTATCACTGCTGGCAGCAACGATAATCTTAGTGCTTTAGCAATCTATATTGATCACGTTCCACAAGAAGATGTCACTGCACTTTTTAAACAATTGACTCAGTTTACCATTCCTCCAGCTTTGGGAGTTGGCAATGAACTTGACCACTACACCATTACCAAAGTGTTATACAGCGGCCCACGTAGCCACATCTATTTAGCAACCAATCAGCATGATAAACAGGACTATGTGTTAAAAGTCCCCTCCTTAAATTTTAGCGAGGATATCGCCTATTTAGAAGGGTTTGCCAAAGAGCAGTGGGTAGGAAGAAAGCTCAAACATCGCGCGATAATGAACGTATTCCCCCGCCCTGAAAATAGCCATTTTCTCTATCATGTTTGTGAGGCCATTGATGGGTACACATTGAGACAGTGGATGTACGATAATCCAGCGCCTTCGTTAGAAAGAGTCCGAGATATCGTCAAAAACATATTGATCGCGGTTAGAGTATTTCAACGCGCTGGGATGGTTCATCGAGATTTAAAGCCTGAAAATATCATGATCACGCAGGACAACCACATTAAAATAATCGATTTCGGAACGGTTCAGATTGATGGTATTGATGAAATCCGCTCACCATTAAACCAACATAATCCTCTTGGTGCAGTGAACTACATTGCACCAGAATATTTACATGGTGAACAAGCAAGTACCAGATCGGATCTGTTTTCAGTCGCTGTCATCACCTATGAAATGCTCACTGGAGAGCTACCTTATAAAACATTAACTACCCAATCCATAACCCAAGCACGTCATATAAAATGGAAATACCGCTCTGCGATAACCTACCGAAATGATCTCCCTCTCTGGATAGACTCCACCCTGAGGAAAGCTTGTCATCCTTTGCCCCAGCGAAGGTATGAAGCTAAGAGTGAGTTTATCGCAGACCTCTACACCCCCAATAATTCATTAATTACTGAAGGTGAAAGTGGTCCACTGATTAGTCGTAACCCAGTACGATTTTGGCAGTACATTACTCTATTTTTTGTCTTTATGGCTCTGGTTGAGTTCTATATTATTTTCAATTTATAACAAAAGAATCAATTAATAAGTACCCATGCATTTTATATGCATATTGTAATAAAGTGACTTGATGCCCATAATAGACTTAACAAAAAATTATCATAATTGAAACAGTGGTGCTCATGAATTTTACTTTTCCGACATTTAATAGCATTCGCTCAAGGCTGAGTATCATTGCTACCGTTCCCATACTGTTAGCAGCACTCTTTTTAAGTACCTTACTTGACCAAGTAAAAAGTGAGTATGACGATACGTTTAGCTCGCAAGAAGCGGTCACTCTATTTTCGTTACTGGATCATGTCGCCCATAATTTTGCGGTAGAAAGAGGGTTAACCGCAGGATTCCTGGCAACAAAAGGGAAAAATGGCAACAGCAAACTTATCGCTCAAAGAGAAAAAGCTGACAGTGCCCAACAAGCCCTTTTATCATTTAGTGCCGAGCACCTTGATTCAACGTTAATCGCAACCCTCATTATCGATATAAAACAACAACTTAAATCAAAAGACACAATACGCCAACAGGTTGACTCGCTTAAACCCGCGCTCTCCCCATTTCAATTTTACACTCACCTTAATCAGCTCTCTTTAGACAGCATTAATATTCTTCTCTCTCAAACTAACTCAAAGCAGCTAAAGCGAGACATGCAAGGATTACACTCACTGTTACAAATGAAAGAGGAAGCCGGGAAAGCTAGGGGGGCTCTTAATGGAGTCTTTGCTGGCAAAAAAGCGTCTCTTGAGAGTTATACAAATATCAATAGCTATATAAACTCTGAAAAAATGGCACTTAGACAAGCGAAACTAACACTTAACCCAACAAGTATTCAATCGCTGAAACGTGCCTCGTCATCAGAAGATTGGAAACTGGTTGAACAGATTCAAAGTGATTTTTTACAACAAAAACAGAGTTTAGGCTCGATCAAAGGCCCTGAATCATCACAATGGTTTCCATTAGCAACCAAACGAATTGGACAAATAAAATCAATCAGTGATGCGTTATCTCTACAGATTACCTCACAGTCTATACAAACGATGGCTAAAGCAAAACAGACTATCTATCTCTATGTGGCTATTGCTCTGTTCCTTATGGTTCCCATCGTGATTATTTCGATATTGAGTGTTCGAGGCATCAATCGTCGAGTCAAACTCTTTAGTATTGATATTGAAAAGATTGCATCCACAAAAGATCTCTCATTAACGCTGTCGGATAATAACAATGATGAATTTAGTGAGATTGCCAAGCATGTTGACCATTTAATCGAGAGCATGGCTAACCCTCTCGCTTCTGCAGTTAAGGCAGCAACCCAAACTCAAGCTGAACTGGTTGAGCTGACCCAATTAATGAACAAAGCTTTTCAGGCCTCTACAGAGAGTTACTCTCGCTGTGACAGTATTGCCACCGCGATGACTGAGATGGCGCAAACCAGCGCAGAAATATCAGGGGTGACTAACCAAGCACAAACTTCAACCGAAACAGCAGGGTCCAACGCCCAAGATTGTCTGCAGCAATCTCACTCATCAGCCGAAGCAACTATTAAGCTGCATACGAGTATCGAAGAGACTTTCACCCAAGTTTCTGAGCTTGACCGCCAAACCCTCAATGTTTCCTCGATCCTAGATACCATTACTGCCGTCTCAGAGCAGACAAACTTACTCGCCCTTAACGCTGCGATTGAAGCCGCTCGAGCTGGGGATCAAGGTCGTGGTTTTGCTGTGGTTGCAGACGAAGTCCGACAATTAGCTCAGCGAAGCCAACAAGCCTCTGAAGATATAAGGATACTGCTCAGTGGCATTCAATCTAATGCCAAAGCCTCTTTTGAACATATGCAAGAGAGTCGAGGTATCAGTGATCAAACTAAAAACTCGGTTTCAGATGCGATTGAATATATCGACTCATTAAACAGTGCCGTTGATGAAATCTCACAATTCAATACCAGTATTGCTGCCGCAACGTTCGAGCAATCAGAAACCGCAAACTCTGTTAACTCAGACCTTGAAAACTTAACCGTCCAGATGAACGATACCAATCAATTAATCACCTCGATGAATGACGAGATCGCGTTAGTACAACGACGTATGATTGAATTAAATCAACAGATCAGTCAATTCACTCTACCTGTATAAAAAAAATGGCCTCTCTCATAGATAGGCCATTAGTCTCTAAGTTATGGGTTGTTTTACCCCACTCTATTTTGCCAATGCTCGTTAAATCGTAGTATTTTTTCTGCTGCTGTTTTCCACTGCGTTGATGATGTTAAATTGAGGTAATTGTAACTGTCTCGCTTCACCAATGCGGCAGCTTTAGGTACGATGCTCACGGACAAATTATCCAATACCTGTTCACTTGAGGCTCGGTTATTACACAACAACAACATATCACAGCCTGCTTCAAGTGCCTGGACTGAACGTTCTGTCGGAGACCCCATGATCGTTGCCCCTTCCATATTAAGATCATCAGAAAAGATAATGCCTTGAAAACCCAACTGCTGACGTAAAATCTGTTTTAACCAATAACTCGAACCACTTGCCGGACAATCATCATAGTGAGGGTAAATCACATGGGCAGGCATCATTGCATCAAGCAGCCCTGCATCAATCTGAGCTTTAAATATTGCCATGTCTAACTCAAATATCGAGTCACGCTCATCATAAGGGGTTTCGAGATGCGAATCCGCAATCACCCCTCCATGCCCTGGAAAATGTTTACCTGTTGTCGCCATGCCCGCTTGCTTCATCCCTTGCATGAATGCCGCACTATAGGTGATGACTTCTTGCATCGTCTCACCAAACGCGCGGCTCCCTATCGCTTTACAATCGAAGCCACTATCAAGAACCGGAGCAAACGTTAAATCAATATCATGAGCGATTAATTCAGCAGCCAGTAACCAGCCCGCCGTTGTCGCCATATCTTTACCATCATTACACATTGCATAAGACTGCGCGGGCGGAATAATCGTGAACTCATCTCTGAAACGTTGTACACGCCCACCTTCTTGATCAACCCCAATCAAAATTGGTCGTTTGGCCGCTTTTCGTATCGCTGCCGTTAAAGCCGCTAGTTGTTTGCTGTCATGAAAATTGCGGGCAAACAGAATCACCCCGCCAGCGGTTGGGTGTTCTAACATCTCGCGCTCTTGCGCATCTAACTCATAACTGTCTACATCTAACCACAACGGACCCATCGTTAACTCCAATTGATTTTGCTTTGGGTCAAATTACCATTTAGCCGCAAGATTTAACATCCATGCATAGAAAAAACAGCGTTTTATGATAATAAATGGCAATATAAGCAAAACAATAGTTCAGAGAAAAGTGATGCAACGTTATATTGGAATTATGTCTGGCACCAGTATGGATGGTATCGATACCGTACTCATTGAAACAGACGGGCAACAGATATCACTGCTACATAGTGACGACTATCCAATGCCGTCAGAGATTAAACAGCAGCTACTCAATGTATGCACTGGCCAAGCCACTACATTGTCTGCTATCGGTGAGTTAGACAACCGACTTGGCTACCTGTTTGCTGATGCCGTTTTGCAGTTAATACAACGTTTTACTATCGATGTCAGCAGTATTACTGCTATTGGTAGTCATGGCCAAACGGTATTTCACTCACCGGATAGCCTCTGCCCTTTCACCATGCAATTAGGTGATGCAAACATTATCGCAGCTCGCACCCAAATCACCACCATAGCCGATTTTAGGCGTAAAGATATGGCCTATGGGGGACAAGGGGCTCCTCTGGTTCCTGCTTTTCACCGCACTTTATTTGGCCAACAAGACTCCAGTTGTGTTGTGCTCAATATAGGTGGCATGGCGAATCTCTCTGTATTGAGAAAAGGTCACCCTGTATTGGGTTACGATACTGGGCCTGGCAACGTTCTGATGGATTTGTGGATCTCAAAGAATCAAAATCAAAGCTATGATAAAAATGCTCAATGGGCAAAATCAGGAAACGTGGATATATCATTATTACAGCATTTACTGCAAGAACCCTATTTGCATCGCTCTGCACCAAAAAGCACTGGGCGCGAGCTATTTAATATCGAATGGCTAGAGCTGATGATCAAAGGCTTCACTTTATCGGCACAAGATATTCAAGCTACACTGCTCGAATTCAGCGCGATAACCATTGCCAATGAAGTCAGTGGCTACGCGCAAGGAGAGCAACCAACACTGCTGTTATGTGGAGGAGGGGCAAAAAACCCGCTACTTCACCAACGTTTATCCGACCTTTTACCACTATGGCAGGTCACAACCACTCAAGAGTATGGCGTGAATACCGATTACATGGAAGCCATGGCTTTTGGTTGGTTGGCCCACCAAGCGATTCATCAACTTCCCAGTAATGTTCCCGAAGTAACAGGAGCATCCAAAGCAGTCAGCCTTGGTGTTATCTACCGCGCTTAAAACCGCCACCCATAAAAAAGGCCAGCACATTCGTGCTGGCCTTTTCTTCAATTAATGCCGGCTTATTTGCGTTTCTGTCTTCTAGAGAAAGCAAAACCAATCAAGCCAAGACCAATAACTGCTAACGAGCTAGGCTCTGGAACAGCGGTAACTTCAGCGCCTTTACCTATACGAGTTGTTTCCTCATATTTTCCCCATAGAGTAGTTCCATCAGAAAAATTGACCGTTAGTAATGAGCCAATATAATCAGCACCATAAACACGATCATTTTGTTCATTTAAGCCAAAGAAATCGGTATCTACACCAAATGTAAATGTTTCACCCGCATCAAAGTGGTCAAAACTGATAGTCAATACACTTTCTCCATCAAGTGAAGTGCTAGTTGGGAAATGATGACCAGTTAAGAATCGATCAATAGTAACAAGTGGATATTTGTAAACTCCAGGTAATACATTTAGTGTATCAAAAAACAAATTTGCTGAAGATAGATCCATAGAGATACTGTCAATTTTTTCTCCACCAGTCGATAGATTTGATAACGAGTAGTAATCTATTTTTGCATAACTATCACTTTCTAGTACATCACCTGTCAAAAGTGGTGTTGCACTGACCTGCGCACTCAACGCTAATACACATGTTGCTACAAGTCCTAAAAACTTAGACTTCATAAATTGTCCCTATCTATCTCAAGTTAAAATATAATCAACTCAGTATATGCAATCAATGTGCCATGAAAATATTTTAAGTTATTACAATGAGTTAGCACTATCATTAGTAGTGAGCGTTTTGAGTTGTAAAGAAATCTGACACGAATGACTCAATTTTTAGAAAGACTATGATAATTAAGAAAGTGTTTCAAAAAGTTCTTCAGCAATTTTACCTTCTCGCCAAGTCAAAGTGTGCTTGCCCATAAAATCGATCTTCTTGAAATTATTCGTCACCATTTTATAGCGAAAAATCAAAACGGATACATTATCATTAATACTTTTAGATACGAAAGTGATGTTGTAGCTTTTAATATCATCAACAAAGACTTTCTGCTTGTTATATGCTTCTTCCTTGGACGAAGCAAAAATAACACCATTGCTGTACATCAACACATTCTCAGCATAGTGTTTTTGGCAAAGGTTTAAAATTTCACCATTTTTATTCATCGTAATAAAATCTTTGACCTGCTCTTCTAGCTCTCTGTTCATATCTACTCAGTCGATCAATTTATGTCCATTACCATTAAGACTAACTCACTCCAGTCATCCACCCACTCCTTAATGTAGAAAAACTGGGGCTACCACCAGTAATGGCACTGTTTCACCAAAGATTGACCACACGCTGTCATATTAATGGAATATTGCGGTTTATTTTGGTAATAAAAAACCCAGAGCATCTGCTCTGGGTCTGAGTTCCAAAGAACCTTGTTACAAAAAACTTATTGATTCCTAAAGCAATCAGTAAGCCAGCTATGCGTAACGCCAAACGATATTGTAGCGCTGAACACTCATTAGATCGGCGACCAAACCAATAATGAGCTCTTGACGCTGTGGATCAGGGCTGCCTAAGTGAAAAGCGTGGCCCGTTCTTATTATAATAAACTGGTTATTATCTATTGATTGCAACTATAGATTGTCTTATAAATCTATAACTTATAATATAACAATAGCTGCATACGTAAATTCATTGTATAAGAGTTTTCTCGAGAATGAAATAACTCCTCATTCTTATTGCCACACCAAACAGAGCCGCCGCTCACATTATAAGCCTTGTTTATTTCGACTTTTTTGCTAACTGTTTCATTTTCTAGGGTAGACTCACATGCTCAAATTTTTTGAAAAACTCACCAACGCTTTTCCTAATGAAGAGCCACAACAGCCACCTCAAGGTATATTCGCCTTCTGTTTGCACTATACAAAAGGGTTTAAAGTACCACTTATTGGTATGTCGATACTCAGCGCGATCATCGCCGTTATTGAAGTCTCTCTGTTTGGTTTCATGGGGCAATTAGTCGACTGGCTCTCTACCCATGAAAAAGAGACGTTTCTGGCTCAAGAAGGGGACAACCTACTGCTAATGGGTGGCGTGGTACTGTTAGGTGTACCAATACTTATACTGGTTCACTCTCTTTTAACCCACCAAACCTTATTAGGCAACTACCCGATGTCCATTCGTTGGAATGCCCATCGATACCTACTAAAACAGAGTGTCTCCTTCTATCAAGATGATTTTGCTGGTCGAATTGCGACAAAAGTAATGCAAACGTCTTTAGCGGTGCGTGAAACCATCATGAAACTGCTCGATGTTCTGGTTTATGTCTCCGTCTATTTCACCGCCATGGTGGTGATGATAGGTCAAGCGGACAGTCGCTTGATGATTCCGCTTCTGTTGTGGTTTATCGCTTATGTTTCGATCCAATTATATTTCGTACCAAAACTGAAAAAAGTGTCTGCTGAGCAGGCTGATGCACGTTCCACGATGACAGGACGCATTGTCGATAGCTACACCAATATTTCAACGGTAAAGCTCTTTTCTCATAGTCAAAGAGAAACCGAGTATGCCGAAGAGGGTATGGAGGGTTTTCTTGATACGGTGCATCGTCAAATGAGGCTAGTGACCGGTATTAATATCTGCGTTGAAATCATTAACTACCTGCTGGTGTTTGCCATTGCAGGCCTCTCCATCTGGTTATGGATCGACTCAGCCATTACTGTGGGGGCGATTGCAATTGCGGTGAGCTTAGCGCTGCGTATTAATGGCATGTCCCATTGGATCATGTGGGAGATCAGTGCACTATTTGAAAATATAGGAACGGTGGTTGATGGTATGAAAACACTATCAAAACCTGTCGACATCACCGATAAAGAAGATGCGCCTGACCTTAAAGTGACTCAAGGTGCCATAAAATTTGAAGATGTCAGCTTCCATTATGGTGAAAACAAAGGGGTGATTGAGAAACTGAACTTAGAGATTAAACCCGGCGAAAAAGTTGGTTTAGTGGGTCGTTCAGGTGCCGGGAAGTCAACGTTAGTTAATTTGTTATTGCGCTTTCATGATGTGGAGTCTGGTCATATCACCATCGATGGCCATAATATCACGGAGGTGACTCAAGAGTCACTGCGAAGTCAGATCGGAATGGTCAGCCAAGATACATCACTGCTGCACCGCTCCATCAGCGAGAATATTAAATATGGCAGACCCGATGCTTCAGATGAAGATCTACTCGCCGCCACCAAACAAGCTCAAGCACATGAGTTCATCGAAACGTTAACCGACTCCTTTGGAAACAAAGCGTATGATGCTCAAGTAGGTGAACGTGGGGTCAAATTATCCGGTGGGCAACGTCAACGTATCGCCATCTCGCGGGTGCTTTTAAAAGATGCACCTCTTCTGATCCTCGATGAAGCAACATCAGCATTGGACTCAGAGGTTGAAGCGGCTATTCAAGAGAGCTTAAATCAATTAATGGAAGGGAAAACGGTCATTGCCATCGCACACCGTCTCTCAACTATTGCAGCAATGGATCGACTCATCGTCTTAGACCAAGGACAGGTGATCGAACAAGGTACACATCAAGAACTGATCCAAAGTGGTGGTATTTACGCTCAACTTTGGAGCCACCAAACTGGGGGGTTCTTGAGCGAACCACAATAACAGCACCAAAAAGTGGCGAACAGAGCTCGCCACTTTTAACTTTTAATTTTTAATTTTACTGCCCCTTACACCCACTCTTTAACAATTAAGAAATCGGTGTAAAGTTTATCCTCTTCTGATCCCGGCTCGGGTTGGTAGTTATAATCCCAGTGGGTCACTGGCGGCAGTGACATCAATATGGACTCCGTTCGTCCCCCACTTTGCAGCCCAAAAATAGTTCCTCTATCGAATACGAGGTTAAACTCAACATAGCGGCCGCGACGATAACATTGAAATTTCCGCTCACGCTCACCGTATTCAGTCTCTTTGCGTTTTTCCAAAATAGGGCAATAAGCAGTAATAAAGTTATCCCCCACCGATTTCATGAACTCAAACGATTTATCAAAATTCAGTTCCATCTCGCCTTCATCATCAAACCACTCATTAAGATCATCAAAAAACAGACCGCCGACCCCTCTTGGTTCATTACGGTGCTTAAGATAAAAGTAGTCATCACACCAACTTTTGTATGCTGAAAAGACTTTGTCTCCAAATGGCTGGCAAAGATCTTTACCCGTTTGATGCCAATAGATAACATCCTCTTCAAAGGCATAATAAGGCGTTAAATCAAAACCACCACCAAACCACCAGACATCTGGCTGCCCCTCTTTATGAGCAACAAAAAACCGTACATTCGCATGGGTAGTCGGTACATAAGGGTTATGTGGATGAATAACCAAAGAGACACCCATGGCTTGAAAACTGCAACCTGCTAACTCAGGTCGCTTACTAGACGCCGCCGCTGGTAAGTTTACTCCTTTAACATGAGAGAAGTTCACACCGCCTTTTTCAATGACTGTTGAGTCCGCAATCACTCTCGTGCGTCCAGTTCCCATCTCACTGGTCCAAGAGTCTTCGACAAACTTTCCTCCATCCTGTTGCTCCAAGGCCGCGCAGATTCTATCTTGTAGATCCAACAAAAACGCTTTTACATCATCAATGTTTTGGTTATTCATTTCACTTCCTGCTCTATGATTACGCAACTGTATATTATCCTGACACTATCGAACGATTGAAACAAGCCGTCCAATCATCAGAAGAGCGACATGCAACAACACGACCGCCAAAAAACACGATATCAGAATAGACAATGCCCCCCACACAACATGCGCAGACCAAGATAGCCATTCACTGTTCAACCCATATATGCCTGCCGTGATTATCGTAATGAAGAGAGCCCCATAAGTAGCGCCTTCCAAATCTGATTTTGACGGAGTAATGTGTGACAATATCGATGCTGTTGCAAATAACCATATAGCATACTTCAGATGATCTTGTTGCCACATTTGCTGATGAAACGACAACATATCGCTCATGGCTCGCGTGTCATAAAGAAGAGGCGGTTTTAAAAGCTGGCTCGTATCAATGGAGGGAAAAAGAAAAACAGTCAGTATTAGTACCGAAGACAACCCTCCAACAACCGGAGCGATGCCGATAAAAAACCGACCACATTGATGATAGAGATTGCGCGAATTGTAGCGATGACCTACATAACCTAAAGTATCGGTGCCATCAAATTGCAACAGCGATATAGACGTGATTTTATGTCCAAATACCAGGCAAAAAAAGGCGTGGCTCAGCTCATGGATAGGGACACCGATAAAGGCCGATAGATAGATCAATCGCGGTGTACCAAACCGTTGCAATTGATTCAGTGTCCCTCTTTTCATCCACTGCAAAACAATAAGTAACACAACCAATACGGCAACCGCGATCAATAGGGTCATAGAGTGTGTAACGATCAACGTTCCAACAGTGCATCAAATGCTTGTAACGTTTCGCTGCACTGCATCACACGCCCATGCCCCTGCCCATTTGTGGTCACTAATACGACTCTATCACCTTCTTGCGCCGCTTTATCTGAGACTAAATAGGGTGAGAACTTATCATCAGGATCATGCACTATGGTGGTCGGTTTCTCTTTCTGTTGTAAACGCTGATAGGGATTAATAGTTTCAATCGGGTATTGATATCGATGCTCAATCTCTCCGACAACCTCTTGAAACAGTTTTACCGAATAACCCGATTTAATCACGCTATGAAATAGATTTTCGGTATAGTTTAAAACCGGAGCAACCAGCAGAAAAGGAACACTTTCCAGTTTGTTATGACGACACTCTAACAGCGAAGCCGTGCCCATACTGTGTGCAACCACGCCAGCAATATCATCGACGCTATCAAGCAGCTCATCCAACACATTCACAAAACCTGGAATATGACCATATTTCCCTTCACTGGCACCGTGTCCTGGGTGATCATAGGCAAGAGCGGTAAAGCCCCGTTGAGCAACGTGCTCCATTAACGGATAAAATTGACTGGAGGTGCCAGACCAACCATGGCTGAAAATCCATACTGGTCCAGAGCCCAATTGATAAGTTTTAATCATCCCTTCACTGGTCGATAAAGCCCCCTCTATCAAACCTTGAGGCTGACTATTTTTCGGTTTAGTACGCACAGGGGTAAGCAGAATTTTACGAGCCACCTTTTTAGCATGCTTAGGCGCTATAGTGTGGTGCAATCGCGTGCCTACGTTGATCAATGTGCGTCTCACACTGAATTTTCCTGCTTTGCTAAAATAGATTTTATCACTCATGGTGAACCTGCTTTACTCTCATCCGACCTCATTGTCAGACGAACAGGTTAGCATAAACTTTACGCTGTCACATCTGTCTCAGCTAACGCCTCATGTAACCACAATTGAATCGGCGGAAATTGCAACATGGTTTGCATATGCCAATAGTTAATTGAGTATCAAAAAGAAGCGTTTATCACGTTCTATTTAGACCTGCTTAAAGATCTTATTACACGTTTCGGTGAGGTACTCCGCCAATATTTTAGTTTGATTCGATTGTTGCTGACCTAGATGCAGTATCAACTCAAGTGGTGCCACCTTAGGTAAACCCTCATTATCCCCTAATACTCGATGGGCTTGGCTCACTAATCGCTCCGGCAGTAGTGATATCCCCATCCCAGCCTCCACTGCACAGCTCACCCCTAATAGGCTGGTGGTAATGTATGCCATCCTCCAGTTCTTACCGAGTAGATCAAAGGCATGCGCCATTTCACTTCGATATAAACCCGTACTGGGTAACCCAACTAATGGAATAGTGCTTTGGAGTAAACTGTCACTCTGTTTACCATCAATCCAACACAGCGGTTCCGGCCAACTCTCTACGCCTTGTGCGCTGCCTAAACGATGTTTTACCAGCGCTAAATCCAAACCACTGTTTTCAAACTGAGACCAGATATCACTGCACATTCCACTTTTTACCTCTAAACGCACATCTGGGAAGGTCTTGGCAAAGCGGTTTAAAGTCGGCATTAACTCATGAGTGGCAAAGTCCTCAGGTACCCCTAGACGAATAGGCCTCTGCTCAGCGCTTAATACCGTCTGTTCGATGGCATCTTCCATCATGGCTAAAATGCGACGCGCGTAAGTCACAATACGCTCGCCTTCAACCGTTGCCGTGGTGTAGCGTTTTTTTCGTAGCAACAATTCACAGCCTAATTGTGCTTCTAATTTACGTATTTGCTGGCTAATGGTCGATTGAGTTAAGTGAGTGCTCTCTGCTGCGCGAGTGAAACTGCCCGTATCAATAACGGCGACCAAACTGCGCAATAAAACGGGATCTAAGGTGTGTTGCATGCCATCGCCTTAACTAGTGGAATATCCACTGATAATAATTTAATTATTTAATTTATCAATCATTAATAATTAGTACATACTGGCTACATAAGAATTTATAAACAATGCACTCCCTATCGAAAAGAAGGATCACAAGATATGGCAGGTAAACACAGCTACTACTCACCTCAAGGCGGACTGCCGCCTCAAACGCAATTGCTTTCAGATCGTGCGGTGCTTACCGACGCATACGCGATTATCCCTAAGCGTGTAATGACCGATATTGTCACCAGCTTCCTGCCTTTTTGGCAAAACATGCGTATGTGGGTGATTGCTCGCCCATTAAGTGGATTTTCGGAAACGTTTTC
Organism: Aliivibrio kagoshimensis; assembly: GCF_050337105.1. Lineage (NCBI taxonomy): Bacteria > Pseudomonadati > Pseudomonadota > Gammaproteobacteria > Vibrionales > Vibrionaceae > Aliivibrio > Aliivibrio kagoshimensis. The sequence continues at coordinate 68,564 of NZ_JAKJSQ010000002.1, read as the reverse complement.
TCAATACATTGTTGAGTTGGAACCGGAAGGCGGATCAGACAAACCAGAGCTGGATCCTAATGCAGAAGGCGTGCTCTTTGTCGTTGCGGGTGAAATGGATATAACGATTGAGGGACAAGCCCACCATATGACCGAAGGAGGCTATGCCTTTATTCCACCCGGTTGTCATTGGACCGTACATAACAACAGCCAACAAGCCACGCGTTTTCATTGGGTTCGCAAAGCGTATCAATTTGTAGATGGTTTAGAAGTTCCTGAAGCTTTTGTCACTAATGAGAATGATCTCGACCCGATTTCAATGCCCGATACCAATGACGGTTGGGCCACGACACGCTTCGCTGACCCAACGGATATGCGCCACGATATGCATGTTAATATTGTCACCTTTCAACCAGGTACAGTTATTCCTTTTGATGAAACCCACGTAATGGAGCATGGACTGTACGTCTTAGAGGGCAAAGCCGTCTATCACTTAAACCAAGATTGGGTAGAAGTTGAGGCCGGCGACTTTATGTGGTTGCGCGCGTTCTGCCCACAATCATGTTATGCCGGAGGCCCTGGACCATTCCGTTACCTTCTGTATAAAGATGTGAATCGCCACATGCCATTTATTCGTCCAAAGAACTGATTTTAAGGAAAAAAATAACACCACTCATTACGAGTGGTGTTTTTATTTCATCTTCCGATGACTATATCAACAAACTGCTTTGTCTTTTTTCAACATGGCTTGAGCCCACTTCTTCTCAATGACACCGCCGAACGTATTGAGTAGAGTTGCAATGATAATCAAACCTAACCCAAACACTTTCTGCGCTTCTAATACCTCATTAAAGAACAGCTGTTGCCACAAAAAGACAAATAGAAGATTGGTAAAAATCAATGGCGACAACATAGCGCCAGACTCAACCAATTTATACGCTTTCACTCTGAAGATTTGAGTACTGATCGCTGTAATTGAGATACAGAATAGTGAGAGTAATACAACCCAAGTAAACTCTTGATGAAGCAGTGAGCTTAGCTCTGATAAACCGGCACCACCAGATGATAACCAAAATAGTGGCATCGACAAAATGGCGGCAAAAGACATGCACCAGGTATTAATCCCAAGCGCTGAAAGATGGCTTTTGGTTGAACGAAACATGCATACTTGCGCAGAGGCATTACCCAATCCCGCCATAAGACCAATCAACAATTCAGGTCTCCAGTCTATACTCCCCCCTAACCCAGCCTGTATCGCGACCCCAATAAAGGCTAAGCATAACGCCACAACTGTCACTGTTTTTACCTTAGTGCCAAACATCAGTTTTTCTAACAAAGGAATAAACATAGGTCCTGTGCTAAACAGCACCACCGTTTCAACCAGAGATAAAGTCGTGAGAGCGTAGATAAAGCAGAGTTGAGTAAGTGTGATAAACAGTGCTCTCATCATCAAAGCGGGTAAATCTTTCCGTTTTGGCACCTCCCAGCTGGTCATCATCATCAGCCAAACCATCAACATAGCTGGAAGAATAAATCTCAGAAGATTCAATAACTCAGTCGACATGTATCCGGTTAACAGTTTAGCTATTAAGCTGGTTAATGATAAGCTACAGGTGGATGCCAACATGAATCCAACAGGTTTTATAGAGAACGACATACTTGCTCCTTAATTCAGGCTGTAGTCTATTCCTATTGTAAAGAGATAAAAAGCGAGTAATATTGACCAAACCTGTTAGATAAACTTACAGATATTAGTATCTTTATGTCCAAAAGTGCCCCACCATTGAAATCGTTATATACTTTTGTTGCCGTCGCAGACTGTGGAAGTATGACCGCTGCTGCTAAAACGCTGAATGTCAGTCACTCAGCGGTAAGTCAATCCATCAAAACCCTTGAAAGTCAGTTGAACACTCAATTGTTTAAACGCATTGGACGTCAGGTGGAATTAAATCGAGAGGGTCACCAATATTATAAAAAAATCGCTCCTGCTATTGCACAGATTTTACAGGCTTCGGAGGCGCTATCCGCTCCGAAAAATAGTAATAGAATCATGCTGAATATGGTGAACTCGCTCGCCCTTCATTGGTGGATTCCCAAAGTGGACCAATTTCAAAAAGATGCACCACATATTGATATCCGCATTTCAAGTCTACCGTTTGTTTTTGATCTTGATAATGAAGGCATTGATGTCGCACTGATCCATGGCAATAAAGAGGAGTGGAACAACTACTACTTTGAACACCTAGCGGATGATGAACTCATTCTAGTCTGTAGTCCGGCTTTATTAGAACGCGCCAATACCAGAGACCCCTTAAAACTGATAGAGCAGTTTTCAGCCATTTATGTCACCAACCCCCGACGAAAAGATGATTGGGAGATCTGGGCAAAGGCGATGAAAGTAATGCCGCCAAAGAGAAAACCCAACCTCAGCTTTGACGCAACGATACAGTCAATGCAAGCGGCTAGAAATGGCCTAGGTATATTAGTGACCCATAAAGAATTTGCGTTAAACGATTTAAACGCTGGGGTATTAATGCAGATCAGCAGTGAAGTTCTTCACCCTAGCAAGGCATTTTATTTCGCCTGTAATCCAGAACAACTCAACAAAGAATCTGTCATTACATTAAAAGATTGGCTAACCAAGATGTTTAATCACAACCAATAAAAAAACGCGCTGATTAGGCGCGTTTCAATGTACTTATTTTTTCTTCTTCTGCTGTCTTCGCTTCATATCAATGTAGAGACTTTCTACTTTATCTCTTGCCCATTGCGTTTTACGCAGAAACTTCAAGCTTGATTTAATGCTTGGATCACTATTAAAACAGCGAATATCGATTCTTGAACCTAAACCTTCCCAGCCAAAATAGTCGACCATTTCAATCAAAATGTTCTCTAATGTCATGCCATGAAGCGGGTTGTTCTCTTGGGTCATTATCAACTCTCTAACCGTTAAAAAGCTTGTGGTGCGTAACCAGTCATCTCTTTAATTCCAATCTCACGCCCTAATGCAGTCATAGGGTGAACCACAATCAGTCCACGAACCGATTTTTTCAGCTTGCCCATATCGGCTTGTTCTGCTTTCGTTAATACGCGTTTAAACGGCATTTTTAAAACTTCAGAACCTTGATTACCAACATTATGCTGCTGACGACCTTTCATCTTTGAGATTTTCTTGTTGATGGTTTCAATCTCAAATGTAAACTGTTTAACGATCGGTTGATCACCGCGTTTTTTTGCTGCTTCTAGACGATGCTTGCAACGATCTAATCGATTATTCAGCTTCTGAAGTTCTTCTTTTACGTTTTCGCTCATTTTTTTACCTTTCTATCTATTTCTAAGCGCAACGAACCCGACAAACCATCTAGATACTGCGCTAATCTGCAGGTATTATAACGGACTTGAGTCACATCACCACCGATCATTCACCCTTATCGTCTAACAGGTACTTTTACTATGCTTAAAATCTCCAACGGTGTCGAACTAGCTAGCTGGGAAATCGAACTGACGGCGATTCGGGCTCAAGGGGCAGGTGGACAAAACGTTAACAAAGTATCCAGCGCTATCCATCTTAAATTCGATGTAAATCGTTCTACCCTACCGCAATTTTATAAAGACCGATTGTTAAAGCTCTCCGATCACCGCATCACTAAAGATGGCGTGATCATCATTAAAGCACAACAACATAGAACTCAGGAGAAAAATCGTGAAGATGCTTTAGTCAGATTAAAGGAGATGATATTAGCAGCCGTTGTGGTGCAAAAAACCCGGCGAGCAACGAAACCGACAAAAGGCTCTCAGCGCCGAAGAATGGATAAAAAAACGCAGAGAGGTCAAACCAAATCTCTGCGTAATAAAGTGTCACATTAACCCATTATAGGGTTACTTTGATTTTGCCGACTGTTTTTTCAATTCAAAATCAAGCTCTTGTGAAGAGATAATTAAACCCTCTTCATTTTGATCTGGAAAAATAACGACGCCTAAATCATCATCTTCTAATCCATGAGTCCAACGGCTATGCCACTTATTTAGTGATATTGACTCCGCTTCGCACGCTTTCCAATCACCAGTAGCCCAACTCTCAGCGAATTCGCGATTAGGCCATACTGGCACCGCATCTTCCTCTTCAGTGTTAAGCATCACGCAACCATGCTCATCTTTTAGAATCCAAATTTGTCGATTGGCAACGACCTCTTTGACTAAATATTGAAAGCGCTGCTCAGCATCTCTGTTTTGAATGGCGTTGATTGTTGCTTCATCTAATGACACGGTCATACTGTTGTCCTGCAATAACACTACATTTAATTAGCTATAGGATAATGTAAAATCCAAACAAGCGTTAATTTTTTCTGGCTTTATCTGATGTCAAGCTAACCACCGATAACACAACAAGTGCCATACCCACGGCATGAAACAGGGTGAAAGCTTCGTCAAGTAGAATCACCGCAAATCCCGCTGTAATAGCAGGACCTACATTACTGGTTAAACTTAGCGTTGAAGGCGTTAAACGGGCCATAGCTGCCGCAACAAGAAATGAGGGTAACACAGTACAAAACACCGCCATTATCAAGCCGATCGCTACAAACTCAATACTCATGGATACCACCTCTACCTGCTCTGTAAGGGCATGAATCAAAATCACAACAGCAGCACAGCCCATACCAATACAGGTAAACAGTTGACTGCCTAAACGCTGTATCTGTTTTTTACTCAACACCAGGTAACAGGCGAATATCAGTGCTGAGCAAATAGCCAAAGAGGAGCCTAACCAGACTTCAGCTCCAAATTCAGTAAGGTCATGTGCCACAATGAGACCAATCCCCAAATAACCAAGAAAGATAGAAATAAAAGTACTCTTTTGTGGTTTCTGTTTAAGAAAGATCCAACTAATTAATACGACAAAAGAGGGAAACAGAAAGATCAATAAACGTTCAAGTTGGGCTGAAATATAGTTTAGTGACAATATATCAAGGTATGAAGCAAGGTAATAACCCAATACACCGACTAAAGCCGCTTGCCAGCCATAACGAGTTACTTTTTCTCTCGCTTCTTCTTTACGGCAGATCCAGAGCAACATGAACAGGTAAAAAGGGAGAGAAAAAGCGGCTCGTATGGCCATAATCGAAACGGCATCGCCACCAAATTGATAAGCTAATTTGATTAAAATAGGTTTTATCGAAAACATCAACGTTGCGGTTACCGCAAAAGCGATACCACTATTGATATTCTGTTGATGAGTGTTCGTTATTGCAGAAGTTTCAGTCATTATATTATTCTCACAAGGTCAGGGTTAAAGTTGTGAGTTAATACGTATCATGTAACGACTGGCTGCGTATTACTCACAACCAGATAGAAAAAATCTTACCAGTCGAAAGACAGTAATAAGAGGAGGAGCCAAGAGGTGAAACCAATAGTATTCATCCATTAAACCTACGCAATTAACACCTTCTTTACAAGCGCTTTATGGAAACAATTTCACTTTATTTACTCTCCTCATAATATCTTGATTTCATTTTATTAATTTGAGATTCTCATAAACGGAAATGCTATTTTACTAGCAACGGTAACACTTAAGGAGAAACCATGGGGCTGATCATTAGACATTCTGAACTCAAAGACGTCGCTGGGTTACAACAGCTTTATTCGCTGCCTAATGCCTATTCAGGTACCCTACAGCTGCCTAATCCATCTTTGGAATCTTGGCATAAACGTATCTCCGCCATCTCTGAGGGAGTCTATTCCTATGTCGCTGAAGTTGATGATGTTATTGCAGGAAACTTAGGTCTACGAGTAGAAGCCAACCCGAGGCGTCGACATGTCGCATCGCTAGGAATGGCGGTCCATGATGACTTTCTAAGAAAGGGAATTGGTAGTCAACTCTTGTGTACTGCACTGGATCTTGCCGATAACTGGCTGAATATCCATCGCATTGAGCTTACTGTATACATTGATAACGTGAGTGCTATTGCTCTGTACAAAAAGTTTGGCTTCATTCTCGAGGGTCAATCCAAAGACTATGCTTTTCGGGATGGTGAATTTGTAGACGTATACCAAATGAGTCGAATCAAGAGCAAAATCTAACATTAACTATTTGTAATGTTCCATCCACCTTTTGGAAATGGTGAATAGAGTAAAGTTACTTCATCAACGAATCAGAAGGAGAAACACAATGAAACTAACAAAACGTATTTGCACTACTGCCGCAGCTCTAATTACTCTAACCTCTGGCCTTGCAATGGCTAATGATGATTTTTTAAGTGCTCTAGCTCTTGAGCGTGCTCAATTCACACCTCAACAAGCGATAGAAAAAATCAATACCAACTTCACAGGTAATATCGTGGAGTTTGAACTTGATGACCATAAAGGCAAACCAGTCTATGAATTTGAAGTGATTGATTTTTCACAAGAACAGATCAACAAACTTAAGATCAGCTCTGACGATGGCACCATCGTGAAAAATGAGAGTAAATCGATGACGATTTTAGGCGTAAATCGTTTAGATGAAGAGGATCGTCAAGCACTAACAGCCTTAAACGATTCAGAGTTTGATTTGAATAAGAGCATCCTTGAACTTTCAGAAAAATTTAACGCTCAAGTGGTTGAATTTGAACTTGAAAATGAAAAAGGCATCACTTTCTACAAATTCAAATTAATTGGAGATACTGGTACTCAAAAAGTAATTGTCGATGTGCAAACTGGCAAAGTAATTCCTATTATGAAACACAACTAAACCCAACTCGCTCTCTGCTCACGTAGAGGGCGTTTTTTTACTGAGGACTGTTTGTGCGCATTTTAATTGTGGAAGATGATTCCACGACCCGACAATATTTAATAAAAGCCCTTCGTGAGCAAGGCTACGAAGTGGATCACGCAGATAACGGCCAAGACGGGCTATTTCTCGCCTTAGAACATGATTACCAGTTGATCGTTTTGGATAGAATGTTACCCAAGCTTGATGGTTTATCCGTGCTATCAACGCTTAGAAATGCATCAAAACAGACCCCGGTTCTGATTTTAAGTGCCCTAGACAGCGTAACAGAAAGAGTAAAAGGGTTACGAGAAGGTGGCGACGATTATATGATTAAACCGTTTGCTCTCTCCGAACTGTTAATCAGAATTGAAATCTTAATTAATCGAAAAAGTAACCAATCTGAACCACAAACCAGTATGCTGCAAATAGCCGATCTGAAAATGGATCTACTCTCTCATCGAGTATTCCGTGGTGAGACAGAACTAAAATTACAACCTAAAGAATTCAAACTACTTCGTTACTTGATGGAGCATGCTGGTCAGGTTGTTTCTCGCTCTCTATTATTTGAATCAGTATGGGAATATCATTTTGATCCACAAACCAACGTTATTGATGTGCATGTGGCACGTTTACGCAAAAAGGTAGAATTAGATGGACATGCCCCCTTACTTGAAACCGTTCGTGGCGTGGGCTACCGAATGGCGGGGAAATAACCCAACAACCAGTTCAATTTTGCGGATCACTCGCATCTATACAGGCCTATTGCTTTTCGTCGTAGGCATTTTGCTGTGGATGCTCTACCAACTCAGTGTCGGTCAATTCAGTCGCGACCTGACCAACCAAATGAGTGAAAGCCTGAATCAACAAGTGCAATTAGCCAAACAGTTAGACAGTTCCGATTTTGTCCAGCAATTTACCTCCTATGCCGACAGTTCTCGCCAATTCATACTAGCAGCAGCGACAAAAGATCGCGTGTATGGTCAGCTCGGCAGCTTTCCAAAAAACATGCAGCTTTGTCCGTCATTAACACGCTTTCCCATCTGGTTAGAAAAATACAATGAGATCCAACTTGTCTCTGGATGCACCACAGAATCGAGCCAAGGTACTCTGTTAATTGCCACCGATGATGAATCTCTGCATGAATTAAAAGGGAGTTTTACCCGAGCCTCTATTGCCGCTTTAATCGTAACGCTCGCATTCGGTTTGATCACTGGCCATTTCTTTTCGCGTCAAATTTTACGTCGTATCAATACCTTCAACGCCATTGCTCATAAAGTGGAACTGGGAGAGCTGACTGCTCGTGTACCCATCTCAGCGAGAAATGATGAATATGATGATATGGCGCAACACATCAATACCATGTTATCGCAGCTCGAAGACTCCTTTCACGCCATATCAGGGGTGACAGACGCCATTGCTCATGACTTGCGAACCCCTCTCGGCCACTTAAGACAACAGATAGAACACGTCTACTTACACGCCCAACAAGCTCAGGTTGATCCTGAAGACTTAGCCGACATGCTGATAAAGTTAGATGAAATCCTCACCACATTTACTGCTATGCTAGAGTTGACCCGGCTGGAGAACAATCAACTCTCCGTTAATTTTGTTGAGGTTGATCTGCGTATACTCTCCCAGGATGCACTGGAGTTAGTCGAACCCATCGCCGAAGAGAATCATCAACAGTTAATCAATATTGGGGAACTGAATCCGGTCATTTCTGGTGATCCAACCCTTTTATTTAGGGTCATGTATAACCTACTAGAAAACGCCACCAAATACGCCGGAGATTCCGCAAGTATAAGCCTAGAGCTCACTCAAACAGGTTTTATGATTAGTGATAATGGTGTCGGTATTTCAGACCAAGATAAAGAGAAGGTTTTCCAACGCTTATTCCGTGTTGAAAAAAGCCGTAATATCGCAGGCTATGGCATCGGGCTCTCCATTGTCCGAGCCATTGTGCGGCTACATGGTGGAGAAGTAACCCTGCAAGATAATAACCCAGGGCTTAAGGTTATCATTGATTTTAAAGATTAATTTAATTGTATTTACAAAATAAAAGCGCCTACAAAGGCGCTTTATTTTCATATTAAAACAATAACTAAGAGTCAATTGAGTCTTCTAATTCTTCAGCAAATGTTTCTGCGTACTCTCTCACTTTGTCATAGTAAGCATTTTCAGCCACGTCCTGTAATTGTGTTAAATACTGAGCATCTCCAGACAAACCAAGCACTCTACAAACCCACGCATGGTAATCTTGAGACAGTTTAGCTCGGAAAACATATTGGCTCGACCCATCTAAACTCTTACTTAATACTTCTAGCAACGCGGCATTTTTAGGATAGTGTTTATAAATCAATCTAACCGCTTTTGCCTGCAAATTAATATCGTCCGAGGCAACCATTGCATATAGTTGACGCTCTTTCCAGTCAAGATCAATACCTTTAGGTGGCGCTCTATGAATATATACGGCAGTCGCTGCTCTCTCCTTTAAAAACTCAATATTTTTAGAAGCGTATTCTCTCATTTTTTCTGTTTTAGATTCGTTAGACAGCTCTTCCAAATAATCGAGATAATTCATGTTTCCTGAAGAGGCTAGCGCCTTAATAGCCAGCTCTACTTCTCGCTTGCCTTTCTTATCTAATAAAATACTTTTGTTAGCAGTTATTTTTGATTTGATTTGATTGAACAGTCTTTCGCTATTTAACCAATTCTTGGTTATTTCTTTATATGTATCGGTTCGTACATCATATGAATCATTGTTTATTCCTAACAAGAAATCATTAATGATGGCTGTTGGTATATAATCGGAAGACAAAAAGTCTGTATTCATATTACTGGCATAGATCTCATCTACTCTCTTAAACAGATCTTTTTTATATTCAAGTGAGAGGGTATGAACGTTACTATCCGCTTGGTAGCCTGGAGTTTTGCGTTCTACATTTTTAATCAAATGATTAACCACTGATAGTGAATAATTAACATCATGCTCCACATTTTGAGGCGACTGAACATCAGTCATATCACCTTTAAAACTAAAGCTTGCTGTTAAATGTTTTGAATTAAATGTTGCCGCTAATAGAGTATCTTTGTATACCTTAAAATAATAATGAACCCTAGGGTTTGCTAACCGTCCCATAGCAAAAGGGGTATCATCACCAACGTACATTCTACGATAGCTCATCGTAATATCTAATTTAGCAACATTTTTATCTGAAGGCGTTGCCAGTAACCCTCTTTTATCTAAAGAGTATTTAAGATGGTCAGTCATGATCTGTTGCATCTGTTTGGTCGTGAACATCCCAATTCGATTATATCTTTGAACTATATCCAAATTAATATCAGATACCTCATACTTAACACCTTTATCTAATGACGCTTCAAGCACCACTTTAGGTGCCGAAGAGCACCCAAACATTAGAATCGAAGCCAACAACAGCAAAACTGACCTAAACATAATTATCCTTTATTTTTTGGTTATTAATTATTTTGCAAACATATAATCATAAATTAACAGGTATACCCATAGTTGAGACTTTCTTACATTTTGTTTCATTAATAAATGAGATGCATCATGGTTCATTCAACTTAATTAATGAAAATTAATAGGGAGATATACCACTGATAGAACACTTTTCTATATATAAATCTATCAACAGTGTGGAAGGCGGAGGGGGGGGGAGATGAGACTCGTTAAACTGGAACCTAAAGATAACCATAGATTCCAGTATATTGGGGAGCGATTAAAATTTATAATTCAAACCCAGTGACAGTGAGTGTTCACTATTTTCGTAAAACGTTATATTTGATGATTGTTCGCTGATTGAAACAAATGAAATAAGAGATAAGTCATCGTATGAGAATAGGTTTTTATATTCATAGGCAACGAACAGACTCAATAGATCATCGGATCGGGTTTTGTTGAATAATGGATTCAATGCATCATAATCTTCATTTGCGTAACTAGCTGTTACTACAAACTGATGATTATTAAGGATTTTAAATACACTCAGTTCAGCGCCAATAGAGGAGAAAGACATCGCATCACCCTCAGCCGAAACCTCTTTATACAGCAATGAGGGTACTAAAAACGAAGAACGTGAAAGTGCTAGTTTATAACTCGCTTTCGAGTAAACAGTCGTTGCATCACGTTCAAGTACTTTCAGATCAGACCCAGAGTGTTCCTGCTCATACTCACTATCCCCAAAAGCGACATCAATCGAAAGAGCTGAGCCGGCGATCTCTTTAAATTGCAGACGATATGCGTTGCCTTCAACATCTGTTTTCTCACGTTTAGCCCCTGTAAGATATGGATCCTGCCAAGCATCTCCAGAAAGTACCGTTGGTAAATATGAAAACGAAACCACCGTTTCATTCGATAGTTTTTGTCGATACCCCATCTCTAAAGCTAACGTTCCGACCGCCACATCTTCACGGGTTGTACCAATAAATAGCTGTTTATCCAACTGAGTACCAAACGTAAAGGCAAGATTCCCAAGCGGGGCAAGATAGACGTTAGATTCCCCATTACCCCTTTTATCTAACCCGGTTAATATCTCATCACTGTCTGTATTTAGATTAGAATCACTTTCACTGTAACCCGTAACTATCGATACTTCGCCACTAAATCCTGGTTGTTCACTCAAACTAGCCGTCGCGGAAATACTAAAAAACGATGATACAACCGCCGTAGCAATTGCTGTGATTCTAATCCGACACATTTTCATTTGGATATCCCTTATGAATGGCATAATACACGCCAATTTTTCCATCATTAATTCTATGAATCCAAATAAAAGCAAACTAATCGTTCATTCGCAAGGCATTCTTTTTATGAATAGTCATCAAATCTAGTTTTGTACACGAATAGCGCTCAATTTAGCCCGAAATACAAAACGAAAAGATAAAATAAAATTACATACCATGCCCAAAAGAACCCCAGGGACAATAGCCACTATGTGCCAGCTTTCGACCATAATCGTATTCTGAAATGGCCAGTTAGTCATCGGGTTGTCGATACCCATTAGCCACCAATAACATAACCAATTAGGAACAAATCCTATCGATGAAACAACCAAAAAGTGAAACCACTCTTTATAAGCACGATTCTCACTTTTAAAAGTGACTTTTCTATTGATCCACCAACTGGAAGACGCGGCAACCAAAACAGCAATACTTCGTGAAAGAGGTAGTGATAAAAAAAGGGAAAGTAGGCTCATCATCAACACATCAATCGTAAAGGCAATACAACCTGATATTCCAAAAAATCCTATCTTTCGTACTATAGTATTCATCCTTATAGGCCACAATAGACCAAAGTACGTTTTTTAGATTGTCCCACTTCCCGACACTGGGTAAACCAATTTGTCTGATATCTACTGTGATTCTGAGTCTCGTAGACCACATAACTTGGTCGTTGGATCTCCTCAAGGTTTTTTACATCAATAGCCACTCCTTGAGAGTAGTATTGACCAGAGAATGGACGTTTATCTAAATAGAATAAGCTGACATCTTGATAGTTATCCTGCTGCTTCCATATGTTTAATAAGTCTTTTTCCGCTTGTTTACTGGTTAAGCCAAATGACAACAAGATGGCGACTACAGAAATGATCAGACACGTTAGCAGTCCAGCATATTTAACATATTTCTTTGTTCTAACACTTTCAAGGTCGATATTGCACGCTATCAATATTGCCATAGGCGGAATGGCAGGCATAACGTAACTCGGAAGTACATTACCCGCTAAAGTAAATAAAATCAGCGGCGATAACATCCACGACCAAAGGAAGGTTCTAAAGGCACTGTCTCCGACCGAGTTTATTCGAGAATGGATAAATCCTTTTACCGTTTGCCAAATAATTAATGGCGACCATGGGAAAGCAGCCAGCAACCAGAACAACCAAATCGTTCCTCGGGTTTCTTTATGAGCATTACCATAAAGATCGCCTTGCCACCCACTCACAACAAATCGTTTAAAATGCTCACCAACAATAAAATAATCGAGAAAACCTGGTGTTTTCATTTCAGCCATAACATACCAAGGCAAAGTAAATAGAAGAAAAATACCGATTGCCTTACGCCATGGGAAAGCCCGTACTAAGCTCCAACGGCCTGCTAAGGTTAACCATGCAATTAACGACATGCCCACCAAGACTAAGGTTAATGGCCCTTTTGATAACATCCCTAACGCTAAACCTATCGAAAATATCAGCGCCCATTTCGTTGCATTAGTGGATTCAGACTCCACTTTTGAAAATTGCCAAAACCCTAACATGGTTAATGTAATGGAGAATGTTAGAGCGGTATCGGTCATTACGGACCCACCGACAACAATAAATACAGCACTGGTAGCAGTGATAAGCACCGACAGTGCACTAACTGCCTTCACTTTAGTCTCACTGCTTGCTAAATATCCAACCAAAGCGAGCGTCATCAACGCCACAAATAAATGCGGGATCCGAACACTAAACTCACTCAACCCAAACAGGTTAATACCCGTTGCACTCATCCACGTAAACAGCGGTGGTTTTCCCCAAAATGGCACATTATAATCAAACATTGGGGTGACCCAATTCCCTGTTTCGGCCATGATTCTCGCCATTTCACCATAGCGTGCTTCGGTCGTATCCATTAATGGAATAGCAGCTAAGCTAATCAAACGAATGACTAGGATTAACGCCGTAATAACTACAGCAAGAGTAACCCACTCCCTCTCATTAATGGATTGAGTATTGTTCGTTAAATCACGCTTCATGCAACTGCTCTCTTACTCGTTTTTCTGATTCAATTTTTTTCTTTTTTTCATCCATCACTAAATAGAGTGGCCTATTTTTGGTTTCAATAAAGATTCGTCCCACATACTCACCCAGCAACCCTATCGACAATAATTGAACGCCGCCTAACATTAGTAAGGCGCACATCAGCGAAGGATACCCGGCAACCGGATCGCCAAACATAAGCGTTTTTGCCATTAAGATAACCATAAAGGTCAAAGCCACAAAAGAGAGCATGCCCCCTGTAACAGTTGCGAGGCGAAGTGGTTTAGTACTAAAAGACGTAATCCCATCAACGGCAAGATGTATAAGGGAAAAATAATTCCACTTTGTGCTTCCAGCAGCTCGTTCTAAGCGGTCAAACTCAAGCGTTGTTCGTTTAAAGCCAGGCCACGCAAATAAACCTTTCATAAAACGTGTTCGTTCAGGAAGAGCATTAATGTGTTTAACCACTTTGCTATCCAATAATCTAAAATCACCAACATTCTGAGGAATTGGCGTATCAGATAACTGCTTCATGACCTGATAAAACAGTGAAGCAGTAGCTCGCTTTACCCATCCCTCTCCCGCTCTGCTGCTCCTTTTCATATCAACAACGTCATACCCCTTCTTCCATTCCGACACCATTTGGGGAATCAGCTCAGGGGGATCTTGTAGATCGGCATCCAGTAAAATGACCGCTTGTCCTCGAGATTTTTGCAACCCCGCACTCATCGCGGGCTCTTTTCCAAAGTTTCTGGACAACCTTACACACACAACTTCGATGTTTTCATTAGGAGGCGTTAATTCGCAGATTCGTTGCCATGAGCTATCATCACTTCCATCATCGATGTAAATGATCTCAGCAGCTATTCCCATGTTAACAAGGGTTTCGCACACTCTATTGTGGCAACGCTGAATCACTTCTTGTTCATTGAACAGTGGAATTATGAGCGAAATTTCTCGCGCTGAGTTTGGTGGATTCGTGCTATTTCGATGTTCAGATAAAACCGTCAGCATTTCTATCTCACTTATAGAATTATTTAATGCCCAAATTCTATTCCACACCGTGTCAAAAAATTGTTTTCTACGTTTTTTTCACACTCACCTAGGTTATTATGGCGTCATAAGAGGGGGGGAAAATGAAGTTACTATTAATTGAAGATCATAAAGATATTGCTGGGGTTATTTTTGATTTTTTCGAAATTAAAGGCCATACCTTAGATTATGCTAGCGATGGTCTTCAAGGCTATAATCTGGCTCGAGCACAATTCTTTGACCTTATTATTCTTGATATCATGCTCCCAAAAATGGATGGTTTTACTGTTTGTGAAAAGCTTCGTCAAGATGGCGTCACTACCCCTATTTTGATGCTGACAGCTCGGGATACGAAAGAAGATACCCTTTCAGGCTTTAGCCACGGTGCGGATGATTATTTAGTCAAACCTTTTGATTTAGATATTCTCGAAGCACGAATTCTCGCTTTAGTAAAAAGACAAAGTGGATTTCAATCATCGTCAGAGATCCATTATGAACAGCTCTCCTTAGATTTGTCATCCCGAACGTTAACCCGTCAAGGGTTGAAATTTGTACTCAACCCGACTCAATTTTCAATCATTCAACAATTGATGAAAGTCGCCCCTAATATCGTCACTAAACAAGAGATATTGCACCTATTATGGGGAGATAATGAACCAGAATCTGACATATTACGCAGTCATATCTATCAGCTAAGAAACTTAATCGATAAACCATTCCCGCACTCTTACATTAAAACCGTACCCAAGATTGGCTATCAATTAATAAGTGAACAGCATGACGACTAAAAAACGCAGTGCCAAACAACTTACCTTTATCTACTTTTCTATTGTAGCTTGCTCCATCATTCTTATTCATGCCACTGTGTTTAACTCCACCATGGATGGGCTTGAAGAGTTGGTGGCTAACAATCGATTGGATTATGTCAAAGAGAATGCGGTAAAAATGCTGGAGAATAGTGGCCAAAACAGCATAAATTACAGTGACGATATCGATCTTTACTACTATAGCCAGGCGCTCAATGCTCGCATCAAACTTCCAAGTGACGTTCCTCTACATCAGACCTTCGAAGTATACGAGAATAGTAGTTTACTGCTAAAGACAGAAGCATTTATACAAAGAACAATAGACAGCCAAGGACGTGATGTATACATGATCATTGTCGATAGTTCATTTGAACTGAGTGAAAATCAGATGGTGCAAAAACAGACCACTGTTATTTTGTTCTCATTTACACTGTTAATGATCAGCTTTTTCGCAATTTTAAAAATTTCAAGCATCCTCACTGCCCCTTTATCAAAATTGACTAAAGAACTCAATGAACGATCGAGCCATGATATGTCGCTGATCAATAGCGATACACACAGTAACACCTTAGAGATGGATCTGTTGATCAATACCATCAACAACCATTATGAACGTATTGAGCAGTTATTAGCCCGTGAAAGAGATTTTACTCGCTATGCCAGTCATGAACTTCGCTCTCCGTTAATGGTGATTAAAGGCGCGACAAATCTATTAGGGCAATCGGATGATATTGACTTTAACCATCGACAAAAACAGCGTATACGGAAATCAACGGAAGAGATGTCCGACTTTGTTGAAACTCTTCTTTCATTAACCAGAAGTGAAAGCGAAGAGACAAAAATAGCACGCGATATTTGCCAGCAAGAACTCATTAACATTGCTGCCTCTCACGCCCACCTCATAGCAGACCGACCAATACACTGGACAGTAGAAGTTGATCAAGACACCTGCAGTTATATTCCTGAGAAGGTACTCAGTATTTTACTTGGGAATATTATTAAAAATGCTTTCGCCTGCACTGAAGCTGGTGATGTTTTCATTACGGCTGATAACAGAGGGTTTACAGTAAGTGACTCAGGCATTGGTCTTGAAAACCAAACCAGAGGAGTTGAAGGTTACGGATTAGGGTTAGTCATCGTTCGAGATATTTGCCATCGTTATCAAGCGGAATTTACCCTAAAGAACCAAACCGATTCCTCAGGGTGTATTGCTACCATACGTTATCGGCATTGAGAATTGCTTACTTAACCAATAACTCTTTCAGTTCAATCAAAGAAGAGACTTGATAGTGAGGATTGATACCAACGGGTTTATCGCTGCCATCAACGTTAAGCCAGCAGGTATCAATACCCGCATTCAACCCGCCTAATACGTCTGAATGAGGGTTATCACCGACCATCAATACACGATCTTTGTTTGGTGTGCCCATTCTCGCTAATGCGTGTTCAAAAATGCCCACGTCTGGCTTGGCAATGCCTACCTCTTCAGAAATCACAACATGAGAGAAATAATCACTCATCCCAGTTCTTTCAAGGCGAATGGCTTGCAGTTCCGTAAAGCCGTTAGTGATGATGCCCATCTGAGCTTTACCACTGATCGCTTCCATAAGCTCTTTCGCTCCAGGCAGTAAAGTACAAATGTCAGCCATCGCTTCAAGGAAACCACTATTAAGGGCTTGAGTCGTGGTCTCTAGCTTATCTGCCCATGTTTGAAAACGCGTATGCTTCAGCTGAGCAGCGGTAATATCACCATTTTGATAATCGACCCAAAGTGGTTTATTCACGAGCTGATAGTAACTGAAGTCATCTAATGAAAAATTAACTCCTAAGCGAGAAAACATCAGCTGCATCCCTTTAAAAGCATCAAAATGAAACAGGGTTTCGTCAGCATCAAATAAAATCCAATCGTACTTCATCATCTATTCACCTTTATAAAAACGTGCTTAGTGTAACCCTATTTTAAATGATTGCCTAAACAGGTTCAGATGTTTATTCTCTAGCTAGCATTCACACCACACTCTCCACCAGACAGTTAAAGGCGCATTTATGACAGATACACACGCTTACCCTATCGGCACACCCACCAAAGCATGGGGCCAAGCTGAACGCACACAATGGCTAGAAACCATGACCATAAAGCGCTCTTATTTAGATGAAGTTGTGACTAAATTGCAGCAATTAAGCCAACGTTTTGAACTGATTCAGTACGGCGCCCTCTCTTATAATATTGAGAAGTACCCTCTATTTGCTTTAAAATCACACAATTGGGATGCAAATAAACCCACTCTCCTGGTCACTGGTGGTGTTCACGGTTATGAAACCAGCGGTGTTCATGGCGCTATCCAATTTTTAGATACCAAAGCAGAGAGTTACCACGAACATTTCAATATTGTTGTCGCTCCTTGTGTCAGCCCGTGGGGTTATGAAGTGATTAATCGCTGGAACCCTAATGCGGTTGATCCGAATCGCTCTTTTTACGCTGAAAGTCCCTCAGAAGAAGCGGCGTCATTGATGGCATTTATTGATAGCCTCACCTGTCCAATCACAGTTCATATCGACCTTCATGAAACCACCGACACCGATAACAGTGAGTTTCGTCCTGCTCTGGCTGCTCGTGATGGTATCGACATTCCGTTCAGTGAAATACCGGATGGATTCTACCTAGTAGGCGACACCAATAACCCACAACCCGCCTTTCAAAAAGCGATGATAGCCTCGGTGAAAAAAATCACTCACATTGCGTTGCCTGATAGCGATGGAAACATCATTGGTTCGGTATTGGAGCAAGAGGGAGTGATTAACTACCCGATGAAGAAGCTCGGGTTGTGTGGCGGTTTTACCGATTGTGATTACAGCAGCACCACGGAAGTCTATCCAGACAGTCCAAAAGTATCAGAGCAGGAGTGTAATGATGCTCAGGTCGCTGCGATAACTGGAGCGTTAGATTTCTTAATCCAGTAAATAAAAAAGCCACTAGTCTCGCTAGTGGCTCTCTTCTCTATTCACTCTTTTTAATCATTACTTCCAAGCATTCAGTGGTAACCAATCCACTTTTACCCCAGCTTGTTTGAACATATCTTCACTGATTTTTATTTTGTCTCCCCAGCGAGATAAGAAGTCTTGACTCTGCTCGGGACAATGCACTTCGGAAATGCCAGTTTGAATAATCTTAGCGGCACAATTTGGACAAGGAAAATGTGTCACCCAGATATCACAACCGTCTAAATCACGCTTAGCAAAAAGAATCGCGTTCTCTTCGGCGTGTAACGTTTTCAGCAATTTCATGTCTCTGTCATCGGTATCAGCACTGTCAGAAATCCCATGTGGGTAGCCGTTAAAACCCACCGACACGATACGGATATGTTCTGTAATCACAGCACCCACTTGCGTCGAAGGATCTTTACTCCATGAACCGACAAGCTCTGCCATCTGAAAAAAACGTTTTGCCCACTTAGAGTCCATTGTTCATCCTTTTTCAATTTACACAATTACCAGTTAACTGCCTGGTATAATACCCTCTAAGATAGATAAAATTGAACAGTAAAAATAGTTATATTTAAAACAGCTTCAAACCAAAAGCATGTTTAACTTGATTGAGCAGTTGATTGGCCTCTTCTTGAGAACGTTCACTGCCCTCCTTGATGATGGAGATCAACTGCGCTTTATCGTCCATATAGGCGGCTCTTCTCTCTCGAATCGGTTCCAAGAACTGCTGTAAACACGCTTCTAAGATCTTCTTCGTCGCTCCATCCCCTAATCCACCTTGCTGGTAGTGCTGTTTTAACTCCTCAACATACTGTGCATCTGGATGAAAAGCATCCAGATAGGTAAACACCACATTCCCTTCTACTCTACCTGGATCGTTTACATTTATGTGTAAGGGGTCGGTATACATTGCCTTAACTGCTTTTGAAATCTCTTTATCGGTTGCGTTTAAAAGAATGCAGTTACCCATGGATTTAGACATTTTACTTTTACCATCCGGAGCGGGAAGTCTCGAAATTTTACTCAGAAGCGGTTTGCACTCAACCAAAATCTCCTGATCAGCGATATTATTAAGCTTTCTCACTATTTCATTTGTCTGCTCAATCATGGGTAATTGATCATCACCAACAGGCACTAGTGTTGCTTTAAATGCGGTAATATCTGCTGCTTGGCTTATTGGGTAGGTTAAAAATCCAGCCGGAATAGAGGCGCCAAACTTTTTATTCGCTATCTCACTTTTTACCGTCGGGTTTCTCTGTAATCGAGCTACTGAGACTAGGTTAGAGTAGTACATGGTCAATTCAGCTAATGCCGGAATTGCCGATTGCAAACAGATGGTGGTTTTACTCGGATCAATGCCGACAGCCAGATAATCTGCGACTACATTAAGAATGTTCGATGAGACTTTTTGAGGGGTATTACCATTATCGGTTAACCCCTGAAGATCGGCGACGAGAATGGTTTGTTGATATCGATGTTGAAGTTCGACTCGATGCTGCAAAGAACCGATATAGTGGCCGAGGTGAAGTTGTCCAGTTGCACGGTCACCAGTAAGAATTTTTTCGTTGTTCATAATGTTACTCCTAAGTGAGACCACCGGAGACATTATTGCGTTTCTATTCAAAATACTGTCATCCGACGGCTTTTGAATATGTGTGATTCAGCGCCGCTCTATAAAATAGAACGCCACCAACTGTTGCTAATTAATTGAAAAATAATCACTGTTTTCATTTTTTCACCCTATCAAATGTTACCTCACTATTCAAGAGAGCAAATAACGCACGCTACCGACAGTCATAAGGTGATAATTCAGTAGCTACAGGGTAAAATGACCCCAATTCCACTTTGTAGAAACCATTATGCACTCCCAGCCAACCTGTTTTACTCCTTTTAAAAAGTCGATTGATTCCTACTCACTGCCAGAGCGTTTTACGTTTCCTTTTTTCTATCAGCCTCATCCTCTGTGTGAATTGGCTGCGGAAGAGTTACAGCATCACTTAATGCATCAGCAGACTTGGCAGCATGACTTTGGACTCGCTGAGGATAATCGTACTGGCACTGGAAAAATGTTTGGGGTGCTACTGGTACAGACTCAACACGGTGAGATCGGTTATCTTTCTGCATTTTCTGGCAAAGTGGCCGATTCCAATCATTTGCCCGGCTTTGTTCCTCCAGTGTTTGACATGCTCACCAAAGAGGGATTTTTTCGCATTGGCCAAGAGGAGCTAAAACAGTTCTCTAACCGTATTCAAATCCTCAGCGCTAACCCTGAGATTGCACGCTATCAACAGGCGGTAAGTGATACACACGCAAGCAGTCATGTACAGATAGAGAACCATAGAGCCGACATGATCGAGGGACGAAAACGTCGAAAAGTCCTCAGAGCAGAAGCCGAAGCGCATCAAGCGAATAATTCAGAACTCACCGCGTTAATGGCGCAACTGGGTAAAGAGAGCGTCAAAGAGAAGAATCAACTCAAAGCGCTCAAAAGCTATTGGGATGAACAACTGGCTGCTGCTGAAAATAACTTGAAGCCGCTTCTTGATGAGATCAATCAATTAACCATGCAAAGAGCGGCTTTATCAGCCACTTTGCAACAGAAGTTATTTCAACAATATCAGTTTCTAAACAGCCATGGAGAGTTGAAAAGTCTGCAAGCCATTTTTAAAGAGACACCCATGCGAACTCCCCCCGCAGGCTCCGGAGAGTGTGCAGCACCTAAACTGCTGCATTATGCCTTTAACCACCAACTAAAACCTTTGGCATTAGCGGAATTTTGGTGGGGCGTCTCTCCAAAATCGGAAGTGAGACAGCATAAAAACATCTACCCGGCATGCCTAGGTAAATGTCATCCCATTTTAGGTCATATGCTCGTAGGAGTAGAACAGGATGAGAATCCACTACTGAGCAACCCTGCCATCGGAAAGTCCATCGAGGTTCTCTATCAAGATGAGGTGATGTTGGTGATCAATAAACCTGCTGGTTTTCTCTCGGTACCGGGTAAGAGCATAGAGGATTCAGTACAGCACCGCATGGAACAGCTATTTCCTCACGCCAAAGGTTTCCTGATTGTGCATCGACTTGATATGGCGACATCCGGTTTGATGGTGATCGCTTTAAGTAAGCGTGCCCATAAAAGCCTACAGAAGCAGTTTATCTCACGCTCGATCACCAAACGTTACGTGGCCCTTATTGATGGCGAGTTAGAGCAGACACATGGCGAAATCACGCTACCACTACGTGGTGACCTCATTGACCGGCCTCGTCAACTGGTCTGTTTTGAACATGGAAAACCCGCCCACACGAAATGGCAGGTCATTGACGTCAAAAACGGCAGAACGCGCGTCTATCTGTCACCAAAAACTGGACGTACTCACCAACTTCGTGTTCATTGCGCCCATTCGCTTGGGTTTGCTATGCCAATAGTTGGCGATGATCTGTATGGCAAGCCAGCTAAGCGTTTACACCTTCACGCCGAATCCTTAAGCCTGCATCACCCCATCACTCACGAGGAGATGCAGTTTCAAGTTGACCCTGACTTTTAACTCAGCTCTGAGGGTGCTCGTTGCGGTAAAACCAGCGAGCACGAGCATGGTCATACACCCAATTAAACACAATGGCGTAGCCAAAAAAGAACACCAGAAAAACAGCTTCCAAAGCCAATGCCGACAGCAGAGATATCTGCAAGAACCACGCGACCACTGGCACCGTCACAAATATCAACCCCCCTTCAAAACCCACCGTATGTTTAAGACGAGTGTTGAAACTGCGCGTCTCTCTATCGCCGCCAAACTGCTTATCATACCAAAGGTTATAAAAGTAGTTCCATACCACGGTATAAAGGCTCAAACCCACACCGACTACCACCATCGAACTGGCTTCTTTCCCTGTTGCCATTGAAGCTAGCGGAATCACTAAAGCCAAAGCGATCAGCTCAAACAGTACCGCGTGAATAATACGTTCAGTTGTTGTCATCAGTTTCTCTCTTTTATGAAAATGTTTAACTTGTGGCTATTATCATTTCAAACTAAGATAGATAAAAGTTACTTACCATCACAAAAACTGATATGCCATCACTCGACCAACTTTATGCATTTGTCACCACTGTTCAAACAGGTTCATTTTCTGCGGCTGCTCGCCGGTTAGGAAAAGTACAGTCTGCCATCAGTCAAAATATTATGAATATGGAGATAGATACCAATCAAATTCTGTTTGACCGCAGTGGTCGCTACCCGATATTAACAGCGGCAGGAGAGGCTCTGCTCCCACAAGCCGAAGCGGTCATAGCTCAACACCAACGGCTTAACTTCCAGTTAGAAGCGATTAACAATCACGAGACGCTTAAAATCACGCTAGCGATTGATGAAGGAATTCCCTACCTTGGATTAACCGAACTGCTGCCCACTTTGGTGGATCAATACCCCCAATTACAGTTGGAATTTCTCAGTGCATCAAGTCAAGATGTACTGCAATTGGTGAGTGAACAACGTGCTGATACCGGGTTAATATTCAGTGAGCTAAACTACCCTAAAGCGATCGATTTTGAGACGATTGGCGCCATTGCTTTTGATGTGTTCGTCAGTACTCAACACCCACTCGCACAACAACCAACCGCGCACCTCGACATTCTCAAGCTACACCGTCAACTCGTTATTGGATCAAAAGGAGAGTCTCATTCATGGCTTAATCAAGCCCACTCGCCAGACGTGTGGTATTCAGATAACTACTATGTGCTCCTCGAATTGACAAAATCGGGGTTTGGTTGGGCGCTGCTTCCCGAGCACTTGGCACAAGATGCGGTCCTCTCAAAGCAGCTGTGTCATCTGCCATTTGAGCATGAGCAACTGGCCTGGCAGACCAACATTGATCTCATTCATCGAACTGGGATTGAGACAGAGGTCAGTAATCAACTGAGAAAACGATTAAGGTCGTTAATAAAAAAACAGTAAACTTTTAATTGGATATCAACTCTCCAAGTGTAACCTCTGCCGTTACTTTTATTCTATTATCTGCATTTTTCTCGACCAAGAATGCACCGCCTCGTTCAGACAGCTGCCTTACCGACAATATAGGTTTATTCAAAACGTCAAACCAATAGGCGGCCAGTGAACACTGTGCAGACCCTGTTGCGGGGTCTTCATTAATTCCAATCTTTGGCGGAAAGTAGCGCAGAACATAATCGCACTGCTCACCTTTCGCTGTCACGATTAAAGCATGATAATCTTTCATCGTGGTTAACAGAGATAAATCTGGTTGAAATTCCCGTACTTGTTGCTCATCTTTCAGCACCACAACCAAATCTCGAGTTTTAAACATGGATAATGGTTCAATAGCGAGTGATCTAACGATATCGCAATCTGCGGCCACAGCTTGCCCCTGCCAAGAAGGTAATGACAAAGAGAAATCTTTCCCTTTTTTTGCAACGCTCAAATTACCAAATGGGCTGTTAAATACCACCGGCTGATCGCTAAACGGATAGCGCTTAAAAACCAGTGCTGCTGCCGCTAGCGTGCCATGACCACACAGGTTAATCTCAGTGACAAGGGAGAACCAACGAATATGATAGTCATCCCCGTCTTTAACGACAAAAGCGGTGACTGGCTGAGCATATTGTTGGGATATCGCCAACAACTCGTCATCGGCTATCCACGATGACAGTTCCACTGCCGCTGCAGGGTTGCCTCTACTGTGTTGGTCAGTAAATACATTGAAAATCTGTACTTGTCTCATTGAGGTCCCTGTTACTGCTTACTATGAAAATCTAGCAATTTGCACACTTGTTTGTATACAAAATCAATTAAAAGATGCTAAATATTTCATTATCAATTACCCTATACACATTACCTTTATTTATTAATATCAACCAGCTGATTATTAACCAAGCGGAGCGTTCCTCTTATTATGTCTGACAAAAAAAAGATAGGGCAAAAGAAGCCCAAGTCTGTGGCAGTTACTCAGACCCAAGATGATGTGGTTTATGGACACATTTTTGATGCCATTCTAGAACAACGCCTGCCACCAAATACCAAGCTGAATGAAGAAGCTCTTGGTGAGATATTTGGCGTGAGCCGAACTATTATCCGACGCGCCTTACTCCGACTCTCTGTTGAGCAAGTTGTCGATATTCGTCCGAATCGAGGTGCGATTGTTGCGGCACCTAGTGTTGAAGAGGCGAAACAAGTTCTTAAAGCTCGTGAGGTTCTGGAACTCTCTATTACTGAGCTGGCGGTCGAAAATGCCACCGCTGAAAAAATCAAAGAGCTGCGGGAGTTGGTTGCGAAAGAGAACGAAGCTCACGCTCAAGGTGATGTAGGTCGTGGCATCCGTATTTCTGGCGAGTTCCACATTCAACTTGCCCATATGGCGGACAATACCCCTCTTCTCTCTTTCCAACGCAGTATTGTGTCGCAAACCTCTCTGATCATCTCACTGTATGAGACTGGTAATCAGAGCCAGGGTCAGTGCTCACTTGATGAACATACTATTTTGTTAGACGCTATAGAAGCAGGCGACAAGAAAAAAGCAATGAGTTTAATGCAGACCCATTTGGACCACATTAAATCAAAATTATCGCTAGATGATGAAGCGATACAAGAGGATCTGCATCTTGTATTCTCTGATGTGATTAAGAAAAAATTAAAAGTCTGATTCTCTACCTTGTATTGGTCAAAAAGGGGATACTTTATGTAGTACCCCTTTTTTATGTCAAACCGACAACATTGACGATTATGGTCGTTGTAATACCACCAAGTCACTCTCATCAAAATAGTGCTCATCACAATTATTTCCTGGACCTGCTCGATCGACAATCAAATGCTGATCGCTCTCAACCAAAGCAAGTATCGGATGATGCCACACCCCTTTATGATAATTAACCCCTTGCTTACCATTGCTGATAAACGCTTTTAAACTCTCACTTTTGGGGTGTTCTCCCTTCTCGGCAACCACGATTAAGTATGGATTACCCAACAATGGAATAAAGGCTTGTGAGCCTAATGGGTGACGCTCAACCATCTTAATCGTTAGTGGATATTCAAGGGGAGTGGCCTCAAAAATACTGATGATAGTTTTTCCCCCTTGCTCTTCCACATCAACATTTGCCAGTTCATGATAACGGCGTGTGGAGCCATTATTAATCAAAAAGAAATCACTGCCATCTCTTTCAATCACATCACCAAACTGAGAAAACGCTTGGGAAGTAAGTGGCTCAGCGGTGAGGATCAATGTATCAATCTGTCGTTGCATGCTCTCTCCAATAACCTAATCATTATTGCTGATCTCATAGTAAAGATTACAATTAACGCCTTAAGTTGTACACGATAATGAAACGAATAAGTGACAATATTTTCGTCTACTCACTCTTTGGTAAAATTAATATTGCGCGAAAGTCATTCACATTGGTCAATGTTGGGCCAGTAATCAACAAGCTATCAAGCTGTTTAAAAAAGGTATAACCATCATTATTAGCCAGATAGTGTCTTGTGTTCAGGCCCAATGAAAGACTCTGAGCATAATGATTCGGTAGCAACACCGCTCCTGCATTATCTTCAATACCATCTATGCCATCGGTATCTGCCGCAATAGCATGAATTTGCGGATGCCCTTGCAACTCTTGGCATAAACTTAATAAGAACTCACTGTTGCGACCTCCTCGACCATTCCCCTTGACCGTTACTGTGGTTTCACCTCCTGACAAAATCACACAAGGAAGCGTAAATGGTTGTTCTTTATCAGCGATTTGCTTGGCCAGAGCAGCATGCACTTTGGCCACATCACGCGATTCACCTTCAATACAATCACTCAGAATATAACTAGGAATATCCCAATTTAACGCCTCTGCCGCCGCAGCCTCTAATGACGCTTGTGGGCTTGATATAATGTGAAACTCACTGTTCGTTAAGCACTCGTCGCCCGGTTTTACTGTTTCTGACACTGGGTTACTCAACCAGTCACTTACTGAGGTTGGGATCTCAATATCGTAGCGCTGTAGAATCTCTCTTGCTTGATCACTAGTAGTTGGATCAGCCACTGTCGGACCTGATGCTATGACAGTATCTTCATCACCCGGCACATCAGAGATAGCCAACGTAATTAACCTTGCAGGTGCCGTGGCCTTTGCTAATCGACCTCCTTTAATTGCAGAGAGGTGTTTACGAACACAATTAATTTCGTCAATGGCAGCCCCTGACTTTAACAGCGCTCGATTAATCTGCTGTTTATCTTCCAGCGCTATCCCTGGTGCAGGTAGGCTAAGCAGCGCAGAGCCTCCACCGGATAATAAGCAGATCACCACATCCTCTTCATTCAACGATGAGACTAATGAGAAGATTTTCTCTGCTACCTCACGGCCCGCGCT
Source organism: Aliivibrio kagoshimensis (assembly GCF_050337105.1). Lineage (NCBI taxonomy): Bacteria > Pseudomonadati > Pseudomonadota > Gammaproteobacteria > Vibrionales > Vibrionaceae > Aliivibrio > Aliivibrio kagoshimensis. The sequence continues at coordinate 41,900 of NZ_JAKJSQ010000002.1, read as the reverse complement.
ATCAGGCACAGGGTGAGCAGCTTCAATCACCTCTATCCGCTTGCAAGGAGCAGTGTGACCATATCGCGTGACAACCAGTCCGGAAAGCTCACCGCTCCAAACCGTTTCAAGCTCTTGTGCCATTGAAGCAGCTGCTTTCCCTGCACCAATTACCACGGCTTTACCGGAACGATCTTTTGGAAGATAGGGGGCAATATGACCCGCAGGAAGTGCTTGGTTAACCGCTTGATTAAAAAGAGAGGTTAAAAACTGACGTGTATCAATGTTCATATTAATGCCCCCTATCACTTATCCACGAATCTCGTGATTACCCAGATCTTCAATCGCTCGGATCATTGCTGAATGGTCCCAGTTCTCGCCACCCATAGTGACACATTGGTCAAACAGCACTTGAGCCATCACCGTATTTGGTAGGCTCAGACCCAGCTCTTTGGCGCCAGAGATAGCAAGATTCAGATCTTTTTGGTGTAAAGCGATTTTAAATCCAGGGTCGAATGTCCCTTTCACCATACGCTCACCGTGAACTTCAAGAATCTTCGAGTTGGCAAATCCACCCATTAATGCTTGACGTACGCGAGATGGATCCGCCCCCGCTTTTGAAGCGAAGACTAAGGCTTCAGCGACGGCTTCAATGTTCAGTGCAACAATGATCTGGTTGGCTACTTTACAAATTTGGCCCGCACCATTTTCACCCACTAACGTGATGTTCTTACCTAAGACTTCAAACAGTGGCTTGGCTTTCTCAAACGTTGATTCGCTGCCACCAACCATGATAGTCAGTGCTGCGTTGATAGCACCCACTTCACCGCCAGATACTGGTGCATCGAGAAATTCAGCACCACTCTCTTTCACTCTTTCGGCAATTTTTTTGGTTTCGATTGGACAGATAGAGCTCATATCGATCACGGTTTTGCCCGCTTTCAGTGACTGCTCTACCCCATTATCGCCAAACAATACCTCTTCAACTTGTGGGGTATTTGGCACCATAAGAATGATGACGTCTGCGGCAGCCGCTGCCTCTTTTGCGTTCGGATAGGCAACCCCACCTTTAGCAAGAAGGTCAGCTGGTGCGGCACTGCGTGATTCAGAAAAGACCAGTTGATGCCCCGCATTTTGCAGGTTCAACGCCATTGGTTTTCCCATGATACCGGTTCCGATAAATGCAATCGTACTCATTGTTCTCTCCTTAAATTTGGTTAAAATCTTTTAGCCAATGCAAACCCGCTTTAGTAGTTGTCGCTGGTTTGTATTCACAACCAACCCACCCCTCATAACCGATCTCATCGAGATGTTTAAACATAAATTGATAGTTAATCTCACCGGTTCCAGGTTCATGGCGACCTGGGTTATCTGCTAGCTGAACGTGCTGAATCTGCTGTTGATGAGTCGACAACGTTGTAGCGATATCACCTTCCATGATCTGCATGTGATAGATATCGTATTGAAGGCGTAGGTTACTGCTGCCTACTTCTTTGACAATATCAAGCGCTTGCTGAGTAGTGTTCAAGAAAAATCCCGGGATATCGCGCGTATTAATCGCTTCGATGATCAAACTTAGTCCCGCTTTTTCTAACTCTTCCGCTGCGAATGCTAAGTTATCAACAAACGTCTGTTGCGCCTCTTGCTGAGACACGCCTTCAGGCACAATACCCGCCAAACAGTTAAGCTGAGAGCAGTTAAGTGCCTTGGCATACTCTATGGCCAAGTGCACACCCGCACGAAACTCTTCAGTACGTTTTGGGTTAACCGCGATACCGCGATCCCCAGACTCCCAATCACCTGCAGGAAGGTTAAACAGTACTTGTGTTAAGTTGTTTGACTCTAAACGTTGCTTGATCTCTTTCGCATCAAAATCATAAGGGAACAGATATTCCACCCCATGAAATCCGGCGTCTGCCGCCGCTGAAAAGCGATCTAAAAAAGTCTCTTCAGTAAACAACATGGATAGATTTGCCGCTAACTTTGGCATCGTAAACTCCTTTTAACTGGATAAATGTAATTACTGATTAAACGTAATCGCAGTCGGTGCATCCGCTTCATTTTCTGCTAAAGCTTCAAACTCGTTTACACCATCAATTTCAACACCCATTGAGATGTTCGTTACACGTTCAAGGATGATCTCTACTACAACAGGTACTTTATGTTTATTCATTAACACTTTAGCTTGCTCTAAAGCGGCAGCAATATCTTCTGGTTTACGGACACGGATCGCTTTACAGCCTAGTCCTTCAACCACAGCCACATGGTCCACCCCATAGCCTTCTAATTCTGGTGCATTTTGGTTATCAAACGCCAACTGAACACAGTAGTCGATATCAAACTGGCGCTGAGCTTGACGGATTAATCCAAGGTAGGAGTTGTTCACTACAACGTGAATGTAAGGCAAGTTAAATTGCGCACCTACTGCTAACTCTTCAATCATGAACTGGAAGTCGTAGTCTCCTGAAATCGCAACAATTGGGCGTTTCGGATCGGCGGCACGTACGCCCAATGCCGCAGGAATAGTCCATCCCAGAGGGCCAGCTTGACCACAGTTGATCCAGTGGCGTGGTTTGTAAACATGTAGGAATTGAGTGGCGGCAATTTGAGACAGACCGATGGTGCTGACGTAACACGTATCTTCCCCAAACACTTTGTTCATCTCTTCATAAACACGCATTGGTTTAACAGGAACGTCGTCATAATGCGTTTTACGAAGCATGGTCGCTTTACGTTGCTGACATTCAGATACCCAAGCAGAACGATCTGCTAACTCTCCGGCTGCTTTCATCTCTTTCGCGACAGAAACCAGTTCAATCAACGCCTCTTTGGCATCTGAAACAATACCAAGATCTGGGCAAAAAACTCGTCCAATTTGCGTCGGTTCGATATCGATATGAACGAATTTACGTCCTTTGGTATAGACCTCGACAGAACCCGTATGGCGGTTTGCCCAGCGGTTACCAATACCAAAAACAAAATCAGACGCCAACATGTTGGCGTTGCCGTATTTGTGCGACGTTTGCAGTCCAACCATCCCCGCCATTAGTTCATGGTTATCTGGAATTGATCCCCAGCCCATTAGTGTTGGAATCACAGGAATACCGGTAATCTCAGCAAACTGTTGCAACAAGGCATCTGCACCCGCGTTAATGACTCCACCACCGGTAACAATCAGTGGTTTTTCAGACTCATTTAGCATAGAGAGTGCTTTAATGATCTGCGCACGACTCGCGGTTGGTTTATACGCCGCTAATGGCTCATAACTGTCAATATCAAACTCTATTTCTGCCAACTGCACATCAATAGGCAGATCGATCAATACTGGACCAGGTCGACCTGAACGCATCAAGTGGAACGCTTTTTGGAAGGCACGAGGAACTTGAGCGGGTTCTAAAACCGTCGTTGCCCACTTAGTCACAGGCTTAGCGATACTCTCAATGTCTACCGCTTGGAAATCTTCTTTATGCAGGCGCGCACGTGGGGCTTGACCCGTAATACATAAAATTGGAATCGAATCTGCAGAGGCTGAGTATAAGCCGGTGATCATATCCGTGCCCGCTGGTCCTGACGTACCAATACAAACACCAATATTACCAGTATGTGTGCGGGTGTAACCTTCAGCCATGTGGGAAGCTCCCTCAACATGACGCCCTAACACATGGTCAATACCACCAATCTTTTTCATCGCCGCGTACATTGGGTTGATAGCAGCGCCAGGAACACCAAATGCAATGTCTACCCCTTCCAACTTCAATACTTCAATCGCTGCTTCTATTGCTTTCATTTTAGCCATTTCAATCCCCTTATCTATGATTGTATACAATCGAAACTATAATTGTATTCTAAACAGGAATAATTAAAACAATCAAGAAATGTTTTACAAATAAATAACAATTATGGGTGCGCATTCAACAACTGGGATCTTGTAATTACTAGAATTTCAAATAGATAGACGTACAATAAATGTTTTGCATTTATTAGCATTAAAATAAATTCGATTAACAATATGTGGAAAATGGTTTACTAATCGGATACAACTGCGGTATATATAGCTTAAATCCAATACAATCATGTACACAATATACGAGACTTTTGTTTTTATAAAGAGGCTAATATGTTTCAAGAATGCACTTCACACCCTACAAACTTGGCAGAGAGTAAACTGTCCAAGCTTCAGATTTTAGGAAGCTTACAAGAGACAGGCTATCAGGCCATCCTATCTGACGACGCCCTAAGTTTCTTACATCAGCTGGTCGATCAATTTGGTGATCGTCGTAATGAACTGCTCGCACATCGTAAAAATCAACAACAACAATACGATGACGGCGCACTTCCTGACTTCCGCGACGATACACGCTCAATTAGAGAAGATAAAAGTTGGTCCGTTGCGCCTATTCCTGAAGCTCTTCAAGATCGTCGTGTTGAAATTACAGGACCTGTCGATAGAAAAATGGTCATTAATGCACTCAATTCTGGAGCGAAAGTCTTCATGTGCTGCTTTGAAGATGCCACCGCTCCTTCATGGAAGAACATGGTCGAGGGGCAGATCAACTTAAGGGATGCCAACGATCGAACCATTCACTATGTTGATTCACAAAAGAATAAGCAATATCACTTAAATGACGATCCCGCTCTGCTTATCGCTCGTCCTCGTGGGCTACATCTTCCAGAAGATCACATCCACTTTAATGGTCAACCTATTGCCGGTTGTTTAATGGATTTCGCCCTTTACTTCTTCCATAACTATCAAACTCGTGCTGTTCAAGGCCTCGGCGTCTATTACTACATTCCAAAACTGGAATCGATGGAAGAAGCACAGTGGTGGGATGATGTGTTCAGCTTTACTGAAGCTTATTTTAATGTTGATAAAGGCACCATCCGTGCCACCGTGTTGATTGAAACCCTACCGGCTGTTTTTCAAATGGATGAGATGCTCTATGTGATGAAAGATCATATTGTTGCCATGAATTGCGGTCGCTGGGACTATATTTTCAGCTACATCAAAACATTGAAAAATCATCAAGACAAAATATTGCCAGACCGTCATGGCATCAGTATGGATAAGGCGTTTCTAAATGCATACAGTCAACTGTTGATCGATACTTGCCATCAGCGCGGCGCACTCGCAATGGGTGGGATGTCCGCGTTTATACCTGGCAAAAACCCAGAAACCATGAAACAGGTTCACAGCAAGGTCACCGAAGATAAGCAGCGTGAATCAAAAAATGGCCATGATGGTACCTGGGTTGCTCATCCCGGTTTGGTCTCATTAGCCATGGACATCTTTGATAAGCACCTTGATGGCAAAAAGAACCAACTTGATGTTCGCTCAAAGAGCCAAACAGCGATCACTGCCCAGACTCTGCTAACCCCTTGTGACGGTGTAAAAAATGAAGCAGGAGTGAGAAAGAATATTCGAATAGCACTTTACTACATGGAAGCGTGGAGCCGAGGTTATGGTTGTGTACCAATCTACGGGTTAATGGAAGATGCGGCCACCGCAGAGATCTCTCGTGCCAGTATTTGGCAGTGGATACATCACGCTGTTAAGTTAGATGATGGCCAAATCTTTACCGCCACTCTATTTAAAACATGGCTTGCTGAAGAGGTAGATACCATTCGTACAGAAATAGGGGATGAGACATTCTCAAATCGACGATTTGAGCAGACCGCTCAGTTATTCGATGAGATCTCAACCGCCGACGATTTTGCCTCTTTTTTAACGCTTCCTAGTTACCCTCTTTTAACCGAATAGATTTGTTAGACCAACTCAGTACTCTCTAGAATTACAATTTGGTCTGATGTTAAACGACTTGTGCTCATCACCTCACGTTAACGCTGTGTACTACAGAATTAACGTGACGGTTTCGTGCACCCTAAATTTACATTCCAACTATTTTATCGGGAGATAACCATGACGTTAACACTGCAAGATGCACTTAAAATCACTGATGGGGCATTTCAAGCCAGTAACGATCAAAAAGCAGCACCATTGACTATCGCTATTTTAGATACGGGCGGTCGCTTAATCTCACTGCAACGCCAAGATGGTGCCAGCATGATGAGGCCCGACATTGCCATTGCCAAAGCATGGGGAGCATTAGCAATGGGCTGCTCATCCCGAACCTTAGCCACCACCGCTGAACAACGACCCGCTTTTATGTCTGCGGTGACATCACTGGCAGAAGGTAACATCCTGCCCGTACCTGGAGGCGTATTAATCAAAGATCATCAGCAGCAATTAATTGGTGCCGTCGGCATCAGTGGCGATCTCTCAGAAATAGATGAACAGTGTGCGATATTGGGTATCGAAACGGCAAATTTACTCACTGATGCCATCTGATTTTTTCTTGCACTACCCTTGACCCCTTGCGATTAACAACTTCGCAACATATCAGAAAAAAGTCCTTATTACAGTAAACTTAATGAGTCTATGTACGCAACTAATGGATTATAAATACAAATCATTCTTCACCTAACTTACTGATAATAAACATGCGGAGCACAACTTTCCGCGCGATGTTGCGAAGCTGTTAAATAAAAATTGACTCTGGAGTCAAGATCGATAAAAATTGACTAATAAGTCAGGAATAAATTCACACCTAGGAGGTCTCTTGATTACGTTCTTACTCAACCAGGAAGTTAGAGAAGAAACTCAGCTTTCACCCAACATGACAGTATTGAATTATCTTCGTACTACCATCAATAAAACAGGCACCAAAGAGGGATGTGGTTCTGGCGACTGTGGCGCCTGTACTGTCGTGCTTGGAGAGCTGGTCAATGGCCAACTGCAATACCGTTCTGTTAACTCATGCCTTACTTTTGTCTCTGCCCTTCATGGCAAACAGTTAATCACTGTTGAAGACCTACAAGAGAAAGATAAAACGTTACACCCGGTACAAAAAGCCTTGGTTGATTTTCACGCTTCTCAGTGCGGTTACTGCACCCCTGGTTTTATCATGTCGATGTTCGCCTTAAGTAAAAACAAACCTAATGCCAATAAAGAAGAGATATTCGAATCGTTAGCAGGCAACTTGTGCCGCTGTACAGGTTACCGGCCTATCGTTGATGCCGCGATGTCTGTCAGCCAAGAGAAGCCAATCTTGGATCAGTTTGCCACTCTTGAGCAGCAAACCATTGCTAAATTGCAATCCATCAGCGAGCAACCGGGGTCTCTTGAACACAACAATCTAACCAGTTACTCCCCTACTTCGACAGCTCAGCTGGCCCAACTGTTACTGGATAATCCAAAAGCACGTTTGGTGGCTGGCGGAACGGATCTCGCTCTTGAAGTCACTCAATTCCACCGTGAAATTGAAGATTTGATCAGTGTCAATCTGGTCGAAGATATGAAGATTTCAGAAGAGACCGATAACGACATTATTTTAGGCGCTAACCTGCCGATCAGCGACTGCTACACCGCCATCAGCAAGCACTATCCTGATTTTGGCGAGCTACTGCACCGCTTCGCTTCTTTGCAAGTGCGTAACCAAGGAACATTAGGGGGCAACGTTGCTAACGCCTCACCGATCGGAGATGCCCCTCCCTTACTGATTGCCTTAGATGCCAAGGTCACCTTACGCTTAGGCAATGAGACCCGCACTATACCCGTTGAAGAGTACTTCATCAGTTATAAAGTGACAGCTCAGCAACCTTCAGAATTTATTGAAAAAATCATCATCCCTAAACCACAACCGGGCAAAGAGTTCCGTGCTTATAAGCTGTCAAAACGTCTTGATGACGACATTTCAGCAGTGTGTGGTGCGTTTTTAATAGAACTTGAAAAAGGACACGTAACATCCGCGCGTATCGCATTTGGCGGTATGGCTGCAACACCAAAACGAGCCAGCGCTTGTGAGCTAAACTTAGTAGGTAAAGCATGGAACGCCTCCAATATTAAAGAGGCGATGACCGCATTAGAATCTGACTTCGAGCCACTTTCAGACTTCCGTGCCAGTAAAGAGTATCGCAGTCAAACGGCCGCCAATATGCTTTACCGATTCTTTATTGAACAGCAAAACACCAACAATGCAATTACTACAAGGGTAACGTCGTATGTCTAATCACCATGTTAAAATGAGTCACGATGAGATGGTGGCTCTGACAAAAAAAGACCTTACCACTGGCGTAGGGAAGAGCGTTAAACACGATAGTGCAGCTAAGCAGGTTACTGGGGAAGCCATCTATATTGATGATCGTTTAGAGTTTCCGAATCAACTTCATCTATATGCCCGATTAAGCACATTTGCACACGCTAAAATCACCAAAATCGATCTCACTCCCTGTTATCAATTTGAAGGGGTCGCGATTGCAATCACCAGCAAAGACGTACCTGGACAACTGGATATTGGTGCTATTTTACCTGGCGATCCCCTACTGGCTGATGGCGTGGTTGAGTATTATGGGCAACCCGTTATTGCGGTTGCTGCCAATGATTTAGAGACCGCCAGGAAAGCGGCTCACGCTGCGATTATTGAATATGAAGAACTTCCCGCGATTTTAGATGTTAAAGAGGCGTTGGCTAAAAATCATTTTGTGACGGAAAGCCACCAGCAAAAACGTGGCGACTCTGATGCGGCACTTAAACGCGCCAAACACGTACTTAAAGGCGATTTAGAGATTGGAGGTCAAGAGCACTTCTATCTTGAAACTCAGGTCAGTAGCGTTATGCCAACCGAAGATGGCGGTATGATCGTTTATACCTCAACTCAGAACCCAACAGAAGTTCAGAAGTTAGTCTCCGAAGTGCTTGGCGTCTCAATGCACAAAGTAGTGATTGATATGCGCCGCATGGGCGGTGGTTTTGGGGGCAAAGAGACTCAAGCTGCAGGTCCTGCTTGTATGGCTGCCGTGGTCGCACACCTGACCGGCCGACCAACTAAAATGCGTCTGCTGCGAAGTGAAGATATGCAGACCACCGGTAAACGCCACCCATTCTACAACCAATATACGGTTGGATTTAATGACGATGGTCGTATTGAGGGCATCGACATTATCGTTGCGGGTAACTGTGGATACTCTCCCGATCTGTCGAGCTCAATCGTTGACCGTGCCATGTTCCACTCGGACAATGCTTATTACCTTGGAGATGCCACGGTAACTGGGCACCGCTGTAAAACCAATACCGCCTCAAACACTGCTTATCGTGGGTTTGGTGGACCGCAAGGCATGATGACCATTGAACACATCATGGATGAAATCGCGGGGTATTTGAAAAAAGATCCGTTGGAGGTTCGCAAAACAAACTATTACGGTGAAGAGGGACGTGATGTCACTCACTACTACCAAAAAGTCGAAGATAATTTCATTCACGATATTACTCAGCAACTAGAAGAGAGTAGTGAATATCATGCTCGACGCAAAGCGATCACCGAGTTTAACCAAAGCAGTCCTATCCTAAAGAAAGGGATTGCGATCACCCCAGTTAAATTTGGCATCTCCTTTACCGCGACCTTCTTAAACCAAGCTGGGGCACTGATCCACATCTATACCGATGGCAGTATTCACCTAAACCATGGTGGTACAGAGATGGGACAAGGGCTGAACATTAAAGTGGCACAAATTGTGGCCCAAGAGTTTCAAGTTGATATTGACCAAGTTCAGATCACCGCAACCAACACGGATAAAGTGCCTAATACCTCGCCAACTGCCGCTTCATCAGGAGCAGATTTAAACGGTAAGGCAGCACAAAATGCCGCGCAGACCATAAAACGTCGTTTGGTCGACTTCGCCAGTTCCCACTTTAAAGTGAGTGAGGAGGAGGTGATATTCAAAAATGGCATTATTCAAATTCGCGAAAAATACATGCCGTTTGTTGAGTTGGTTCAATTGGCCTACTTCAATCAAGTGTCACTCTCAAGTACTGGATTCTATCGTACGCCGAAGATCTACTATGATCATCAGAAGGCCAGCGGTCGTCCATTCTACTACTACGCTTACGGTGCTTCTTGCTCGGAAGTGGTGATTGATACTTTAACTGGCGAATACAAAATTCTACGTGCAGATATCTTGCATGACGTAGGCGCCTCTCTCAATCCGGCTATTGATATTGGTCAGATAGAGGGTGGATTCATTCAAGGCGTCGGATGGTTAACCACTGAAGAGTTAGTATGGAATGAACAAGGTAAGTTGATGACCAATGGGCCGGCAAGTTACAAAATTCCAGCCATTGCCGATATGCCGATTGATTTTCGCACCCATCTGCTTGAGAACCGCAGTAATCCTGAAGATACGGTATTTAACTCTAAAGCGGTTGGTGAGCCTCCCTTCATGCTAGGCATGTCAGTGTGGAGTGCTATCAAAGATGCAGTTGCTTCAGTCGCGGTCGATGGAGCCATTGCAAAACTGGATACTCCAGCGACACCTGAGCGAGTTCTTTGGGCAGTTAAAAATGTACAGCATGTTGATGTTCCTACTAAGGCAGCAGCCAAGGCAGTGAATGTAGAGAGCTAAACAGAAACCGGCAAGTAAGGTACTTATACGTTTAAGCGCCTTACTTTTTACCTATTTGTAGTCGTAATATGGTAGGAGTTTTACAATGTTCAATGATAATTGGATTCATGAGTTAACCAAACTGGAAGAGCAAGGAAAACCTTGTGTCATGGTAACGGTACTTGAGGATAAGGGGTCAGTCCCACGCGACGCAGGCACAAAAATGCTGGTCACGCGTGACGATCTTATCGCAACTATCGGCGGAGGTCATCTTGAGCACCTCGCGACCAAAATGGCGCGAGAGATGCTTCTAATCGGTGATAAGCACTTAAAAGTTGAACGCTTTAATCTTGGCGCTAGGCTAGGACAGTGCTGTGGTGGTATGGCGACACTCAGTTTCGAACCCATTGGACAGCAGATGAACCACCTCGTGTTATTAGGGGCAGGCCATGTTGCTAAAGCTCTGATTCACATTATTGCTACGCTGCCATTTAAAGTGACTTGGATTGATGAACGTGCCAATGAGTTTCCAGAACAACTACCAACGGGTGTAACCAAACTGGTCAGTGACGATCCAGTTTCAGAAATTAAAAACATGCCCGCTAATAGTTACTATTTGGTCATGACCCACAATCACCAACTCGATTTTGATCTCGCTAAAGCTATTTTGAAGCGTAATGATTCTGCCTACTTTGGCATGATCGGCTCAGAAACCAAACGTAAGAAATTTGATTTTCGTTTAACTGAACGTGGATTTGACCAACAGACGATTGAACGCATGACTTGCCCAATCGGAATAGCGGCAGTTAAAGGCAAGCATCCCGCTGAAATTGCGGTTTCTGTCACCGGTGAGTTGATTGCTCACTATCAAGGTATACCTCTTGAGCAGAAACGCCCAAACAGCACCACCTCTGCGGATGCTTTGCAAACAGTTAACGATCCAGAGCGATAATCACGCTGGCACAACCTAATAAGAAAGGATGTAAAATGACATCACAACTACGCGCATATCGTTCAGCAATTTTACACAGTATTGCTGACCCTAAGGATGTCGGCAACGATGATTCATACCAATACTTTGAAGATGGGATCTTAGTCGTAGACAATGGACACGTGGTTGATGTTGGCCCTGCCGATGAGGTGCTTGCCAGACAACCAAGCACACTGAATATTAAGCAGTATCAAGATAAAATTATCACCTCTGGATTTATCGATACGCATATTCACTACCCGCAAACGGGAATGATAGCCTCTTATGGCGAACAGCTTCTTGATTGGTTAGAGAACTACACCTTTCCTGAAGAGATGCGTTTTAAAAATCCAATCTACGCACAAAAAGTAGCCAAACTGTTTCTTGATGAGCTTGCCAGTAACGGCACCACCACAGCATTAGTGTTTGGCACCGTACACAAAGAGTCCATCGACGTTTTCTTTGAGGAAGCCGATAAGCGTAACCTGAGAATGATTGCAGGCAAGGTATTGATGGACAGAAATGCACCAGATGTACTCACCGACACCCCTCAGTCAGGTTATGATGACTCAAAAGAGTTGATTGAGCGTTGGCACAATAAAGGACGCCTGCTCTACGCAGTAACACCTCGTTTTGCCCCAACTAGCACACCGCAGCAACTAGAGAGCGTGGGTAAGTTATTAAAAGAGTACCCTGATGTCTTTATGCATACTCACCTTTCAGAAAATAAGAAAGAAATTGAGTGGGTCATGGATCTGTTCCCAGAGCGTGATAGCTATCTTGATGTTTATGATCACTTTGGGTTATTGCATAAGCGCTCTGTCTTCGCTCATGGCATTCATTTGTCAGATTGCGAATGCCAGCGTCTCGCTGATACTGACTCCTCCATCGCCTTCTGCCCTACATCAAATCTATTTTTAGGATCGGGATTATTTAACTTACCTAAGATGGAGAAGTTCAACATCAATGTTGGCATGGGAACCGATGTCGGGGCAGGAACCAGCTTTTCTATCTTACAAACCATGAGTGAAGCCTACAAAATTATGCAGCTACAACAAGAGAAGTTGCACCCAGCAAAATCACTGTTCTTAGCGACTTTAGGAGGGGCGAAAAGCCTTCATTTAGACGATAAAATTGGCAATTTAGCCATTGGGAAAGAAGCGGATTTTGTGGTTCTCGACCTGCATGCCACACAATTAATGCGCTTTAGAATGAATCAAACCAAAAACTTAGAAGAGAAGCTGTTTGTTTTGATGAGTTTAGGTGACGACCGAACCGTTTGTGAAACTTACATCTATGGCGAAAAATCTTATGACATCAATGGCGAAGAGCAAAAAATAAAAGCGGCTATGTAATCTTTTATTTTTCCACGCTTTACAGGAGCAGAATGCATCATGACAACAGAAAATAAACCGCAACTTCGTTTAACCACCGTACTGCAACGCATGAGTGAATTGGTTGCTAAAGATGAGAAGTATGTCGATCTCTTTTTAGATCCTTTAGAGACACTGCTTGAAGAGATTAAAGAGAAGCAAGGATTTGGGGTTCAAGGGCAGTTCGACCCTAGAGGAAATGCTACTCAAGGTGATTTTTCGCTCCAACATGTTTCTGGTGTTGACGACGAATGCCCACACGGCGAGTTCACCACTCGAGATTGCGAGCTTCGTATTCAACACGGAGTTTGCGGTGGCTGTGGTCGACAACAAGTGTATCCAAAATAACACTTTCCATAAATAAAAAAGGGGTGCTGATTTTCAGCACCCTTTCTATTCCCTTCACATACCTTTGCACTAACAGCCCAGTCGATTCCAATCTAAACATTTCACCGGACTGATACTAATAAAGCTTGGCGCAGTCAGATCTTCAATCGTAATCGAGTCCGCCAGATTTCCGGTTGCCGTATCAATCACCATGATCTCCCCCATTTTCCGATAAGGCATATATATCGCGCTGCCATCAGGGTGAATAGTCAGCCTCGTATCCTCACCGCTACTGGTGGAGTGTGGTGCTTCGGCAAGCCAGTTCGGCCTTGTCACTAATTGTGCAGTCGAACGGTTAAAACTGAATTTTTCTAACCAACCTTGAGGGTAGTAGTAACCTAGCGTAGAGAATCGAACATAAAGGTCACGTCCATTGGGGCTAAAAGCCAATGACTGAGAGATCAGTGGGTTACTGCCCGCATGCTCTTTATCAATGGGGCCATTGACAATGCCTGCGGTAAATTCCACCTGCGTTAAACCAACCGCATCGTCGAATATGAAGCTGAGAAGATGGTTGCCTGCGATCGCGGCACCACTCGCTGACGACGGATTACACACCACATCTTTTACCACCTCAAGCGTGGTGATCTCTTGCGCAGGATTGGCAATAAACCCAGCTTCATTAAGGGTGAAGCGAGAGAGGTAATATCGATAGGAAAAGTCATGACTGACAACCAGCAAGGTTTCATCATCTGCGCACATCGCCATATCTTTAATTGAACGGTTGGTAAAGTGATACTCACTGATTCGCTTTGAGTTTAACGCACCAAAGACGGAAATATCACTGCTGTCAGATTGAGCGGTCAGCACCATCAACCCATTATCCGTAAACTGAACCATGCTTTTCAGTGGGATCGCATTTACAGCAATCACCTCACCAGAGTTAAGGTTGAGTTTATAGCTCTCCCCCCCAGGTAATTTGGCAAAACCGATATTCCCCCAAGGATGCACATCGATTTTTACACTCTTAAAAGCCGATACCGACTCTTTAAACGGCAAATTGACTTTGGTCCCCCTATCAGTACCCGTCTCTAGATCGACAATCGCCACCTCTTCAGAGCCTTGTTCAGAGACAACCATCCGAGTTAATTGGGATGAACACCCACTCATTAGGATAATAAATACAACAACACTAATACAACGAAATGGAATCATTATAACTCTCCATTAAATCAATAACTTCACTGCAATGGTTTTATTCTTTTTATGTTAATAAGCATAGACCAATTTAACGATTTTCAGAGAATTGCATGGCGTAAATCAGTGTAAAACGTATAATATTTCCTACTCTTGTATTTGGTTGAACTCTATCTGTATGTTAAAAAAACTCACTATCGTTGACATTGCACGCCTCTCTGGCGTGGGTAAATCAACCGTGTCACGAGTGCTCACTAACGATCCTAAAGTAAAACCAGAAACTCGAGAAAAGGTTGAAAAAGTCATTGCTGAAAATGGTTTCGTGCCCTCCAAATCGGCTCAGCTAATGCGTGGCGGGAGTCAAAAAGTGATCGGCGTAATTATTTCACGCTTAGATTCACCGTCTGAAAACAAAGTGGTCGGCAGCATTCTCAATACCCTCTATGCGGCAGGATACGACGTGGTGGTGATGGAGAGCCAATTTAATAAAGAGAAAACCAACGAACATTTAGACGTACTGAAAAAGCGTAACGTTGATGGGGTTATTGTGTTTGGTTTTACGGATTGTGATCTCAAAAAAATTGAAGAGTGGCAGCACAAAGCCATCGTCATCGCGCTCGATACCCAGAATACCTCCTCCATCAATTATGACAACCATGGCATTATTCAACTCGCTTTTGACCATCTGCGACAACAAGGAGTAAACAACATTGCGTATCTTGGTGTTGATCCTAAAGATAAAACCACCGGAGAGATGCGTCTCAATGCCTATTTAATTCAGTGTCAATTGCACGGGGTGACCCCTTGCTATCAAACTGGCCAACTCAATCATGAGAGTGCCTATCAATTGATTGATGAACTAGTCACTCCAGACACTCATGCGATTATCTGTGCCAGTGATACCATTGCTTTTGGTGCCATTAAACGTCTGCAAGAGATCAACCGCGAAGAGATCGCCATTACTGGAGTGGGTGGCAACGCGCTGCTCTCTTTCCTCTTTCCAAATATTTATAGCATTAACCCTGGGTACGCTGAAGCAGGAGAGTCCGCAGCCAAGCAGTTGATCGCTCAACTCAGCGGAGAGTCCACTGTGACACACTTAATTCAAGCGCCATTGCTGTCATCTTAAGCGTCCATGCTCTGTCACACCACGTCTATCTGAAATAAAAAATGCTCACCTTTAAGAAAATACGCACAGTTTCGGTGATGAGATGACTTATCCTTCCTAAGCAGGTTAGAGTACGCCTTACTCAGTCTATTTTGTGATCTCACTCAATTAATGGGACTGTTCCCATTTCATTAAATAATAAAGAGTGCATTATTGGCTTTCGCGATGGGAATGTTCCCATAAATAGTTTAGGGCGCATGGATAGCCCGGCCAAATACTTACACGGCTATTATTCCAATAATATGATGGAGTGAATGATGAGTAAGATAGCAAAAGCTGACGTTGCAACTCTTATCGAACTTGTGGGTGGAAGTGACAACATTGCAACGGTTAGTCACTGCCTCACACGATTGAGATTTGTGTTAAATAACAATGATCTTGCTGATGTAAAAGCATTAGAAGAGCATCCTTTAGTAAAAGGTTGTTTTACTAATGCAGGGCAATTTCAAGTGGTTATTGGAATCGAAGTGGATGATGTATATGCCATTTTAATCAAGATGACAGGCGCAGATGCCTCTTCTAAAGATGATTCGAAACTGGCCGCACGTCAGAACATGAACTTTCTAGAACGTGGCATTTCACATCTTGCTGAGATATTTGTTCCCCTACTGCCTGCGATCATTACTGGCGGCCTAATTTTAGGTTTCCGTAATGTGATTGGTGACATTCGGATGTTTGATGGCCAGACTCTGACAGAAATCAGTCAGTTTTGGGCCACCGTACACTCCTTTTTATGGTTGATCGGCGAAGCTATCTTTTTCTTCCTGCCTGTTGGTGTTTGCTGGTCTACCGTCAAAAAGCTCGGAGGAACGCCAATACTTGGTATCACTTTAGGTATTACCTTGGTCTCACCTCAATTAATGAACGCTTACCTGATTGGGAAAGAAGTTCCGCAGATTTGGGACTTTGGTCTGTTTACCATTGAGAAAGTCGGCTATCAAGCTCAGGTGATTCCGGCAATGTTGGCGGGTATCGCTCTGGCATTTATTGAAACCAACTTGAAACGCATTACCCCCTCATACCTCTATTTAGTTGTCGTTCCTTTTGTTTCGATTATCGTCTCCGTTATCCTCGCACACGCATTTATTGGTCCATTTGGTCGAGTCATTGGTAACGGTGTCGCGTTTGCCGCCAAATCAGCCATGACCGGTGATTTTGCCATTATCGGCTCGATGATTTTTGCTTTTTTCTATGCACCACTTGTGATCACTGGTATTCACCACACAACCAATGCCGTTGATCTTCAGCTAATGCAAGAGTTGGGGGGAACCCCTATCTGGCCATTAATTGCGCTATCCAATATTGCTCAGGCCTCTGCAGTGGTTGGCATTATTATTATTAGCCGCAAACATGGAGAAAGAGACATCTCAGTTCCCGCCGCCATTTCCGCCTATCTAGGGGTAACTGAACCGGCTATGTATGGCATTAACTTGAAATACAAATTCCCTATGCTCAGTGCCATGGTCGGCAGTGCTCTCGCAGCAGCGGTTTGCGGAAGCGCAGGTGTCATGGCGAATGGCATCGGCGTAGGCGGATTACCAGGCATTCTGTCCATCCAGCCGCAATACTGGTCTATATACCTTGTGGCGATGTTGGTTGCCATCGCCGTGCCTATTTTGCTCACCCTGTTTTTCTATAAACGAGCCCAAACGAAAGGCGAGCTAGAAACAGTAAGCGCATAATTTTCACCTGTACCCAAGGAGCAAGTTGATTGCTCCTTTATTCTCTCCTCTTTTTCTCTATGCGAGTTTTACATGACTTCAATTCAATATGACTGGTGGCGCACCGCAACGATCTATCAAATATACCCGAAAAGTTTTTGTGACAGTGGCAACAAAGGTACTGGGGATATTAAAGGTATTATCTCTAAACTTGACTACTTCAAAGCCTTAGGGATTGATGCGTTATGGTTAACACCCATCTATCAATCCCCGATGGTGGATAACGGTTATGACATCTCAGATTACTACGCGGTTAACTCGCAATTTGGCAACATGGATGACTTTGATCAGCTACTGAATCAAGCGCATCAAATGGGCATTCGCATCATCATGGATATTGTAATTAATCACACCTCGACTCAACATCATTGGTTTCAATCTGCCATTAATGATATCAACAGCCCCTACCGCGATTACTACATCTGGCGAGATGCCAACGTAGACTCTAATAACAAACCGCAAGTGCCAAATAACTGGCAATCAAAATTTGGTGGGAGTGCGTGGCAACTTGATGAGGCTTCAGACCAATACTACCTGCACCTGTTTGCTAAAGAGCAGGCTGATCTTAATTGGGAAAACCCAGCTGTGCGTAAAGAGGTGGAGCAAGTTATTCACTTTTGGGCAGAAAAAGGGGTAGATGGTTTTCGCTTAGACGTCATTAATCTAATTTCCAAACAACAAGATTTTCCTGATGATCAGCAAGGAGATGGTCGTCGATTTTATACCGATGGCCCACGTGTTCATGAATATTTACAACAGATCAGTCGTGATGTATTTCAGGCTTATGGCTCAGTAACCGTCGGAGAGATGTCCTCAACGACTCTCGAACATTGTCAGAAATATTCACGACTTGATGGGAAAGAGTTATCCATGGTGTTCAACTTTCATCATTTGAAAGCGGATTACTTAAATGGCGAAAAATGGAGCTTAACCCCTTTTGATTTCATTGGATTAAAGAAAATCTTCAATCATTGGCAAAGTGGACTTAACGGTCAAGGTTGGGGAGCACTGTTCTGGTGTAATCATGACCAACCTCGCATCGTCAGTCGATTGGGCAATGACAAAAAGTTCCGTAATGAATCAGCCAAAATGCTGGCAACGTCTATTCATATGATGCAAGGCACGCCATACATCTATCAAGGAGAAGAGATCGGGATGACCAACCCGAATTTCACTGACATCAATCAGTACCGTGATGTAGAAAGCACCAATATGTATGACATTATGGTCAATCAAGGTGGATTTGAATCAGACAAAATGATGGCCATTTTGGCGCAAAAGTCCCGAGATAATTCTCGTACTCCAATGCAATGGAATGCTGAACCAAACGCTGGATTTACCGCGGGAGAACCATGGATTGATGTTGCTAATAATTATCAAGAGATCAATGCTGAACAAGCTCAAAGCGATAGTCATTCGGTGTTTCATTTCTATAAGCAGCTTATCGCATTGAGAAAACATCTAACGGTAATTACCGATGGTAACTACCTAGATTTACTGCCCGATCACCCTTCTGTATTCGCTTATCAACGCCAGAATAGCCACCAAACGCTCATCTGTCTGAATAACTATTATGGTGAACACGTCGAGATTTCACTCCCATCAGATCTTGATGTAGAGAGTGGCCAGTGCTTACTTAATAACTACTCAAATGAGAGCCAACAAGGTCTCACTCATCAACTGACATTAAAGCCCTATGAAACTAAAGTCATTCTGTTGCAGCGATAACTGTCATTACTACTTTTCATCGGTGAAATAGTCCACCGCATCGTCCATTTTACTGATATGTCGAAACGTTCGATTGCCAGGTTCACCGGACATGGAGAGTACTTTATTAGAATCGGGGTATTCGCAGATATCCACGGGTTCATTGGTACTAAGACAAAAATACTTAAGTTCCTTTTGACTGGTATTAATGATTTGATGCGCCACTTCTCTACCACCGGGTGGGCAAGCGATCACATCTTGAGCTTGGATGGGGTACTCTTGCTCGCCAAATCTCAGTGTTCCCTCCCCTTCAAGGATCAGAAACATCTCTTCATTGACGTGATGGTTATGAAAAGGGCACACCTTCTTGCCCGGTGGCACAATCGTGATGCTATAACCCAGTTTTTGTGCCCCTATTTTATCGCTCACTCCAGCATAGCGCTCTTGAAATGGGCCGTCATCACTGACTTCAAAATCATCAATTTCATTAAGATTTATTATTGGTTTCACTTAGTTATATCCCTATTTTTAAATGATTACTGTCACCTATTTAAGCTCATGACAAGCTCAAGCGCATATGAAGTAAGGGCCATGGCTTATCCATAAATTCAGGTTGATACTGCTCTGTTTTTTCACTTATAAAGCCTAATGACTGATAACAACCCACAGCAGATTGATTATGCTCAAACACAGCTAAAGAGACTGATTTTGCCGCAAAGTGCTCACGGATATAATCAACAGATCGTTGCACTAACTGTTTCCCATATCCTTTACCTCGACTGTTTTTATCCACGACAAGTACTCGGCACAATCGATATTCATCATCTGACACTCTAAATAGCTCAATATAGCCAACCATTGTGTCATCGCGTGTTAGCACCATTGGCCTCACGTCGTCGTTACTGAGAAACGACGAGATCTGCTCAAGGGTCAGTGGATATTGATACTTAGGACCACCCCATAGCAGGTTACATTCGGCACTATCGATCCAATCAATTAATAACGAGTAGTCCTTTGGTTGAAATGTTAAAAATTGCACTGCGTATTGCTCCCTATTTTGCTGTTGCTTATTTGTACCATCTACAAATCGGAGATACAACCGCGAGTAAGTACCATAAAAAAAGCCACACACTTCTTAGTATGTGGCTTTAAGCAACAGTACTTTTTGATTAACTCTGCTCAATCGGTTGCTGAGTCATAACGATAACTCGGCTAGCTTTTTTCTTTAACTGAATATGGCAAGCTTCTAAAATCAAACCAAACATCATCGCAAAATAGACGTATCCTTTATTCACATGAATTGCAAAACCTTCCGCCATTAACAGACCACCAAGTAGAATTAAAAACAATAAAGCAAGTGTCTTAAGCCCTTGGTGCCTGTTTACATAGCGGTTAATCGTTTCGGCGCAGGTGATCATCACCACCGCCGAAGCTAAAATTGCAGCAATCATGATAGGCACTTCATCTGTCATACCGACCGCAGTAATCACTGAATCCATTGAGAACACAGCATCTACCGCAACAATTTGCAGTAATATGAGCGCAATACCTACTCTTACTTTACTTGCTTCGTTATGCTCATCTTCACTTAGCCATACGTATAACTCTTTCGCACTCTTGGCCAATAAGAATGCACCACCACCAATCATGATGAGATCACGCCCGGTAAATGCCACAGACGCCAATGTTATTAGCGGTGCGGTAAGGGACATTAACCATGTGATAGAGAATACTAATCCAATTCGCGCTACGACGGCCAAACAGATACCCATGTTTCGGGCAAATTTCTGCTGTGCTTTTGGCAGGCGTTCACAAAGGACGGAGATAAACACGATGTTATCGATACCTAATACCACCTCTAAAGCAAAGAGAGTCGCAAAGATAATTAACGTTTCAGGTTGAAGAAATAGTTCTAGCATGTCGAACACTCCACGAACATGGAATGAGAAAAGCGGTGTCGACTCAGGGAGTCGTTCATACAGGTATAACCTCTTGTTAGAATGAGATCGCAGTTAACCAATAAACAAGTAGATTATCAAATGAAAAAATATAAAAAATCATAAAAAATGAGGGTGAGGGGGCGCACCTGAAAAGACAGACACTTTACAGTCCCCACTCCTGTGAGAGCACTGACATTTGTACTTTATCAATGAATTTCCCGTCACGAAAACCTGACTCTCTCTTAACACCTTCGTGTTGATAACCTGCCTTTTCGTAAGCTCTTATCGCAGCGGGGTTTATCGCATAGGCAGTAAGTTCAATCCGGTGCAAGCCCAGAGTATTAAAACCATATTCGGTTATGAGTTTTGTCACCTCTGTGCCAATCCCTTTTCCCCAATACGCTTTGTCACCGATAAGGATAAAATACTCACCACAACGATTTAATTGGCTAATAGAGGCAATTCCCGCATACCCAATAAGCTTTCCAGTTTTTTGGCAACAAATGCCAAACG
This sequence comes from Aliivibrio kagoshimensis, assembly GCF_050337105.1. Classification (NCBI taxonomy): domain Bacteria; kingdom Pseudomonadati; phylum Pseudomonadota; class Gammaproteobacteria; order Vibrionales; family Vibrionaceae; genus Aliivibrio; species Aliivibrio kagoshimensis. The sequence continues at coordinate 20,571 of NZ_JAKJSQ010000002.1, read as the reverse complement.
ATACGGTTTTAGTTGAATCATTTATTACTAAAAGCCACTTTGAGATATCCGCTTTTGACTGCGGATAAGCGTATGAAGAGAGGCTAAATTGGGTGACTTCTTTATCGCACGACCATGTATAGAATTCAGTAGAGTCTTCAACTTCTAGTGCTCTGATTTTTATCCTATTTGATACCATTGATTGAAGCCCTTTTCATATGTATGAATTTTTCATCTTGCTCTGTGACTGTAAAAGCATGACGCTTGTATAGATAATGTACTTTATTGCCTTGTAAATGACACAACTGAATGGGTTTATTCCCGACTTTTTCAATACAACGTTTAAGTACAGCAGTACCAATGCCTGCACCTTGAAATCTAGGAAGTATAAAAAACCGACCAAAATAATAGTAATCTAAACGAGGTTCCAACAAGTAACTTCCTACTCTTTTCCCCTCAACCTCAATAACAGTTGGCCTTGCCTCATTCCATTCATTTTTGTGTAAACGTTGTTGCAGCAATTCATCCCAGCCAAAAACTCGGCTCACCGCATCATACTCAGAGGCTTTCTTGAGTTCGTACAAAAACTGATAATCATCATCGTTTGCTGTTCGTTCGGTATATTTCATTGGTGTTCACACGTTAAATTATGAGATGCGATATTAACCGCTGATAACCATTTCTTTGGTTTTTAGAGCCTTCTCAAATTGTTCTGAAAATTTTATAGCAACCACGATAACTGGGAAGTCTGAAGGGACAGAGACAGGGATATAGTTTTACCTCTCTCTTTAAGGCCCCCTGTCGCTTCCGGTTGCTCAATCTCAAACGTGGTGCTAACATTTGTACACACAGAATAAATGGAGCATATCATGGATACAAGAATTCAGTTCCGTATTGATGACAAAACTAAACGCTTAGCTCAGCAAATGGCGGAAAGCCAAGGCCGCACACTTAGCGATGCTTGTCGTGAGCTTACTGAGACAATGGCAGAGCAACAACGAAAAGCATTATCACATGGCTCTTGGTTAACGGAACAAGTAAACCTAGCATTTGAGAATCTTGACTCAGGAAAAGTGTCATTTGTTGATCACAACTCAGCAAAAGCACGAATGGCTGAGCGAAAAGCTAAGATTCGTAATCGAGCTTAACTATGATTTTATGGGAAGAAGAATCTCTCAACGATCGTGAAAAAATATTTGAGCTTCTTTACGATTTTAACCCAGATGTCGCTGAGAAAACGGACATAGTTATTGAGGAAAAAGTAGAAAAGCTATTAGAGCAACCGCTCATGGGCGTACAACGCGGTGCTATTCGAGGACGACTTCTTATTATCCCTGAAGTCTCAATGATCGTCTCATACTGGGTAGAAGGCGATACCATTCACATTATGCGTGTACTCCACCAAAAGCAAAAATTCCCCGAGCAAGATGCCTAAGTCGTAGCGTTTTGCGGCTGACGCATGTACCTCAACCTAATCGGCAAACTAACCGCAACATATCTTTGTGCTGTATACCATTTTCAATGATTTTTTCATCGTAGTTATCCAGAAAGAAATCTTTTTTCACTGAATCTACTCTAAAACCATGACGTTGATAGAAGGACAATTGATAACCAAACGTCCCCGTTCCAAGCTCAACGTTATTGTAACCACTGGTTGCAAGCTCTTTTATTGCAAATTGAAGCAGTGTCGAGCCAATGTTTTTTTTCTGATAACTAGGGTATACCGCGATATTGTAAATCTCGGCTGTGGATGCACTCTGTTGTTTGCTCACACAAATACCCGCTAGTTCATTATCCACAAATGCACCGAAGCACTCTGACCCCTTTAAATACCCTTTGATACAATCTTCTGATGGATCCGCTTCAAGTAACAACCTCATTGGCACAGAATCTGGCGATACTTTGTTACACTCAATCAAGTTGTTTTCCTTTTAAATTCCTCTCTAATAGGGCAGCTCAATGATTCGCGATAGCTAATTTACTTTATTACAATGGTGATACATCACTTTCAGTTAAGATTTGACGACAGCTACGAACGGTTAAAATACGAACTTCAAAACCTAAGCTGTAAACAATGCGATAATTACCAAACAAGATTTCGCGATACTGTGTATGGCTCAACTCAGGAACCTTCCTCCCCATTTCAGGTGTAGTTCCGAGTAAGTCAGTTTTATCGAAAACCTCATTCACCCAGTTTTTCGCAGCCACGGGATCATCTAAAGCAATGAATTCGGCTGCATCACCAAGCTTTTCGAGAGCTAATGGAGACCAGACAACGTTCATTACTTGATACGGCCAAGTACTTGAGCACGAGCATCATCATTAGAGACACCTAAATCAGCAGCGATTTGAGCTTCTGCTGTGCGCATCTCTTCAAGTAACTCGATTTTTTCCTGCATTGCTTCATATTCGGCAACATCAAGCACAACCGCAACCCCCTTGCCACGTTGGGTAATAACTAGAGGACGACGAGTCTCATTGATTTGTTTAATAAACGAAGTGACACCTGCACGAAACTCAGAAAGAGGCTGAATATCTTTATCGAAATGAATACGACTCATATTTGAACACCTAATAGTACAAAATAACGTACAAATTATAGTCCAATTTCAATTGTGCTGCAAGATATCATGGTCTCAAGTGTTACGACCCCTGGCTGCGTTCAACTGTGAGGTCATGATTAAAGGAGATGGACTGAAAGGACAGACACTTTTATATACCGTTTTAGGCCAATCACAACTGCCGCAAAACCATCTGACATAGCCCTATCGCATACAAAAAACTATTCGTATAAGTACATATCGTCAAGATCCGTCGTCCAATATTCCGTCAACTCCCATTCAAGTCCTGCACTGTCAAAGAAATTAGCTCGTTTTCTGTATCTCTCTTCTGGTGCGACAATACCCCGCTTATACCCTTTAGAAACCAAACGTTCTTCGACTACTTTGATATCATCAACAACTAAACCAATGTGGTTAATTCCATAGTTTTTATACGTATTCTGAGGATCGCTTGGAGATGTCGAATCTAAGTGAGGTTCTTGCAATGCGAAGTAACATTGCTCATTTCCTACATGTACCCAGCGATGCTTATTCGGTGCCTTTACATCCTTTCGCACTTTGAAGTCTGGAGCGACAACGGACAAAAATTCTAAAGCGGCGTCAACATCTGGTACCGTTATATTAAGGTGTTCAACTCTGGTCATTTTTCGCTCCCTTTTTATAATCAAGCCTTTAGATAAACAGCCTAAAACCTCAACTACAGTTTAGGCCAAGAGAAAAAAGGGGATGGGTAGAAAATAGGGGTGGTTGAGGAATTTATGACCCTGAAGGGACAGTCACTTCAATATGCAATATGTTCACACGTTAAATTGCGAGAGGTGATATTAACCGCTGTTAACCATTTTTTTGATTTTTAACGCCTTCTCAAAATGATCTAACTTGTGGGTCATAATCCACCATTCTGCAGCTTCCATTAGTAGCTCTGGATCATCATTTTTATTGGCGAAGAAAGCATAAAATGACAAGCCAACATTGGTTCCTTTTTTCTCAATTTTATCATCACATACTTTGATGATTTTTAATCTAAGGCTCTCTCTCATACAACTCTTCTATTGTTCCGAAAATATTATGGCAACCACGATAACTGGGAAGCCTGAAAGGACAGACACTTCAATACTCGGAATGCCATTCCAGTGTTTGTTTCCGATTTAAGCGTATTTCCAATTGATCGCTTTAACTTCGTGCTCTTTAATAAAAGCATCTTTATACCGACAATAGAGATCAATATCATTATTGCAAATTGATACACCTTCCCTCTTTATTGAGGCGTATTCTGATGCAATAGTTGGAAACGAAATTAAGTAATCTCTAAAGGCAAGATGCCTTTCTGCTTCCTTCGAGCCCGCTAAGAATGCATGAACCTGATGGCTTCTTTGCACAGTGCCTTTTTGAAAATATCGTCTGCCTGTAATGCCAAATTCACCTTTTACAAGATAACCTAAAGATTCCATGAGGTGACTCTCTTGATCGAGTTTTTTGAGACAATCGACTTCAATAAGGATGTCGATGACAGGTTTAGCACACAGGCCATTTACTGAAGTACTCCCAATATGATGAATTTCAACCACATTACTTGCACTCAAAGCAGACTGGATCGCCTTTTTCTCTTGGCTAAAGTCAACAGCCCATGATTGTCGAAATTCTACGACTTCAATGATTCTTGAACTCAATGCGGTCTCCTTGGATACCTAACGCCTTACACTCACGAATTTGCCACACCGTATCATACATCCCTAGAATAATTAGTGTTTTACAGCAAGCTTACAAATTCCAGTGATAGAAAAAAGATTCAATTGTGACTGCGTAGTTTAAAACAGGGGAGAGTGCGTACTAAAGGAGGAGAAATCGCTCGCCCAGACAGGCGAGCAATGTTGTTACGAGGAGGTGTTTTTACAGCCCTTGACGGTACTGCGCGTTTGTAGAGATTGTCACCAACTGATTAAGTTCTGTTTTTGACGCTTCAACGCCTAACAGCAACGCTTCGAAGTGTTTCACCAGCAAGCTCTTGTCTTGCTCCTCTTTCGAGCCTGCACCAATGTTGGTTAGGTCAATAAAGAACTCATCAAACAGGCCAGAGAAGTCATCCACAGCATCAAAGTTTAGGAACTGCTCATCGTTATAGATGCTCGGGTAGCCGCCTTTCTGTTTATCGACGGCAWACGAGATGCCCTTAACGTTGGTAATGGTGGTCGCTTTTTCACATTTCAGCATACAGCCATCTTCAATACTCGGTTTCTTACAGCCAACGGTTTGTTGGAAGAAACACTGTCTGCTGGTCATCATCAAGATTGGGTGATAGATGCTGTACAACATCTTAAAGTTCTCAGGGCGACGAATGTGTTTGATTTGGCCACGATTGATCTCATTCGAAATAAAGGCACCTGAGCAGTTAAGCTCCTCTTGCATGGTCAATAACGCATGAGAGTTAGTGGTGTTTAAGAATGGTCCCGCAATCCAATCGATATTCAGCTCAAATGCTTTATAAGCAATCCCGGTATTGTTAGTGACAATACGTGCTGGCTTAACTTGTTCAAGGATCTTCACTGCTTCAAGGTAATCTTTGCCAATTAACACAGCAGGGAACCAAGGGATCAGGCGCGGATTGGCCAATAATAGATCGATGTATTTGGTGCAGTTCTTTTTAAAGCTTTCAGGCAGTTTAAAATAGACATCCGCCTCGGTTTCATCACACAGATGCAGATCTTTAAGGTCGGCAATCATGATAGAGAGTTTCGGTTTCTCTTCTACTTTGGCATGTACTGGAAGTTTAGGCACCTCTACATGTTTAACCACTTCAACCGAACCGTTAAGTAAGAAAGCCAACTCATTTTTAATGTTGGTTAGCTCTTTAAACGGCACGGTTAAGTTGTCTTCGTAATGCTCAAAATCAAATCGATCTAACGTAAACTCAGCATTGTTAAAGCCTCTCAGACGCTTCTCAATGGTGTGCTGAGTCATCGCAAGTTCATCAGCTGCCGCTAATAGGGAGCTAGATGTCACGACATGCGTATTGGTTTCACCTTTATTGCTCGTGGTGATGGCAGTTACCGTTAGCGGCTCGCCTACTTTTCCAGATACATCTAAAGTTAAACTGCTTTTGGCGATGCTTAAGAACTTCACTTTGTCTTCTAACGTCGCGCCAATAGCATTTTTGGAGTCATACAGATCTTTTTTCACATCTTCAATCTGCACCACAGAAATCGCATTGTTCTGCTCAAGGGCATAGTTCACACTGTTATCACGTGGATTGTCGATGAACATATCTTTGGTGAGGTTACCTTTCAAAAATGAGTTGGTAAAATCACGGTTAAACACTTTATGCAGGTTTGAGTCGTCTTCTAACAGCTCGCCAGTCTCAACAAATTTATTGATTTGCTTACGCCAGCTATCCACCACGGTATACACGTAGTGCGCGCCTTTAATACGACCTTCGATTTTAAGTGAATCGACTTTAGCGTCCACCAGCTCAGGCAGATCAAAGTAAGCCGAATTATCTTTAAGGTTGAGCGGGAATTTGTTACCTGCTGCGGTGATTTCATACTCATCACGACACGCCTGGCTACAACGACCACGGTTACCTGAATTACCTACACTGACTGAGCTTGAGTAGCATTGACCAGAGAAAGCGATACACAGTGAACCGTGTACAAACACTTCCGTTAATACGTCGTGGTCATGTGCAACCGCCGTTAAGGTTTTAATCTCACCAAGGTTAAGTTCGCGTGACAAGTTAACTCGAGTAGCGCCAATTTTATGCAGGAACTGAATTTGGCCTTCGTTATGAGTCGTTAACTGAGTGGAAGCGTGGATATCCAGCGTTGGGAAATGCTTTTTAACTAGGTTAAAGACACCAAGATCTTGCACGATGATGCCATCAAGACCGCTGTTCACCAGCTTGTTCAGTAATTTAACCAGAGATGGGATCTCTTGTTCTAAAATCACCACGTTCAGCGTGAGAAAAACTTCGCAATCGTATTCATGAGCTAAGCGCAGAATGCCTGTCAGCTCATCAAATGAAAGATTGGATGCTCGGTTTCGGGCATTAAAGATATCTAAGCCACAGTAGACTGCATTCGCGCCAGCAACAATCGCTGCTTTTATCGCTTCTACATCACCACCGGGAGCCAATAATTCAATTTTTCTACTCATAACGACAGAACTCACTTTATGCTTTTTGTGATATTTTTTTGAGGGGGCATTCTACGCGGATCCGCTAAGCATTGCCATTACTACGCCTTTTATTGATGCAGATCATTTCATCTAACTCATACTATCTTGATCCCATTCATTAGCAGCAGAAAACGCAACGGTTTGTTTAGGCGTAAAAAAAGAGAGTAAATGCACTTACTCTCTTCTTGATAGTCAAACGACTATTTTTAGCCTCTTTTAACGCTTCGCCAACTCTGCTTCCATGAGCTTAACAATCTCTGTATACCCTTTATTTTTAGCCCAAGCGATCGCGGAGTCTCCCGCATAGCTCTCTGCTAATGGATCGGCACCAAATTCAAGTAACAACTTAACACTCTCGGTAAAACCATCCTTTGCCGCTCTGATCAACGGAGTGTTTAAGTTTTGATAGTGACGAGAATCCACTTCTGCGCCTTGCTCTAAGAGGTAACGAGCACACTGATGATGATTATTTTTAATCGCACTATAAAGAGGAGAGACATTTCGGCTTCGGAGTGTCATATCTGCACCCGCATCAACAAGCACTTTCAACATTTCACACTGACCATCTTGAGCCGCTTGGTTTAACGCACTCCAGCTTTTGTAGATGGCATTAGGGTCTTCGCCATCAGCCAATAGCGATTTAAGCTTAGCCATATCATTATCATTAACAGCGACAGCAAGTGGTGAGTAATCGTCTAACAAGGTATATTTTGCGTTCTGTTGTTCAATTTTTGCGGTAATCACCTCTCGAAGTTTTTCATTCACCTCTTCTGTTTTCGCCTGATTAATGCTTTTTTTGATTTCGCGAACAATCGCATCAGGATCAGTGGTTAACGTGGTATGCAGGTCTTTAAAATCAGCCATGAACATCTCGTCACCATACTGCTCAAAATATTGATTGAGAAAACGAGATAATTGCTTGGTAATACGTGCCTGATCTTTTTTATATTGAGATAAACCATTCAGATTTTTTTCAGCAACGAGAGTCTTTACTTCATCGGTAAACGCCATCATATCTTCACGAACTTCAATACGACGGGTAAAAAAAGCATTGAAGCGCTCATGTTCAGCGTCAGAGAGGTAGTGATAACTTCTAGCAGACATTGGAATAGGGCCCTTTCTACTCTCCTTTTTCCATCCGACGACTCTTTTCATTAACGCAATGAGATCGCTTTTGGAACTATTGAGAACCAATACCTTGTCCGTCTCATTCACATAAACTTGCTCAGAGATATCCATGATCATTCCCATACTAGACAGCAGCACTTCTGGAGGTGTTCCTATGGTTAACACTCCCCCTGAGTGATGGAGCACTTCCACACGATAGTCATAGTCATCAAAGGCTGAAGTCTCCGAAATTAACATCGCATATTCACTATTTAATGGAACCACTTTCGCTGGGCTGCCAAATATACCTTCTGAAAATCGGTGTGTCTCTGATGAGTAATAGAGCCGAGTTCGATCCACCGTTTCACTATCTTGCTTATAGGCAAACCTAAACTCATGAAGGTAAGGGGGCATTGTAGATTGGAAGCTCTCTGCCAACGATTCACTCATTACCATAGGCAACACTCTTATTGAATCTGATGCCGTTGCACTGCCTGTCATTAAAACTAGGAGGCCAAACAAGCTCGCTTGTATCATTTTTCTCATCAATAATTCCTTTTAATTCTCTGTTGTCGAACTGTGAACATCATTTGCTTCGCTAATGATCAAACGAGTTATTTCATACACTTTCATTTTTTCTTCTAATTCCAGTTCGCAGCTACGTTCAAGTGCTCGCCATAAAATCTCAACATCATGGTAACTCTTTTGAACCCGTGTTTTATCTATCATCGGATTTAGCCCAAACGTTTGAGTCCAATAGAGTTTCCGCGCACTATTTAAAGCAACTAAAGCTGAGTAGCCTAGTTGAACATCACACTGACCAAATGTTCCTTGCTCAGATAGCGCTGACTTTAATAGCGCATAATCCGCATGTTCGGGTTTGATTTTTTTAGAAATAATATTGGGCTGCGTATCAATAAAAATCACTGCGGCATTAGCAAATTCCTCATAGGTACTTCTCAAGCTGCCCAGGACATAGCCATCTGCCGTACTCGCACCATAAGTCACGTGAATGCGGTTCTCATTAATAGCGTGACCCACCATCAAAAAACTGGCTTGAATTTCGGAAATGGAGGACAGAGCAAAAGAACCATCTTTATCAGTTAATACGGGCTCTTCATCACTCTCTACGTAGCTCACTTTTGCTTCTGCAACTGGATTCAAGGTATTGAGGTCGATCACAGTCCCTATCACTGCCGGAGCAAAATAGAAGCGTTGTATCGTAGGGATACAAGCAGTGAGCATTAAAATGGATAGAAATGTGGTAAACGCAAAAAATGGGAACTTGAATTGCTTTATACTCAAAACCATAATCCTTTATTGGCTGGAACAGACCTATAGGCTTAACTATAGGTAATAAACTTGTTTAATGCGTATTTTATCAACTATAAACCTTATCGCATATGCCCCTATTTGGGTATGAGGGTTCCCTTATCGCTCTACTTATTTGAAATGGCGGTGTATATAGCTTCAATATGTTGCTGGTTGGTTCCACAACAGCCCCCTACAATATTCATATTAGGTAAAAGGCTTTTCAAGATCTGGTATTGTTTTGCCAAGGCTTGAGGATCGCCACTGTCTATTTCACAGCAAGCTTCTAGCTCAGTATGGCTCTTAATAGATGCATTTGCTCGAATGGCTTGAATGCGTAACTTCCAGCGCTCTTGCCCCATCAATTGAGAGGTAAAGTGAGTGGGATGGGAGCAGTTTATCATGAAATAACTGGCATACAGATTAGTGGCTGCATCTACGGCAAGTATTGCGTCTTTCAGTGAACTACCCGAAGGCAAATTACCATCTGTTTCTAACGTGAAACCAATCACTATCGGCATGTTCACCTCTTGGGCCGCAAGCACCGCACCAATAGCCTCTTCAATGTATGAAAGTGTGTAGACAGTGATAAGGTCAGCATCGGTATGACTTAATGAAGTGAATTGATGCAGGTGATACGCTTTCGCCTGTTCAACCGTCATGGTTTCATCAATGAGGTAACCATCTCCTTTGGGGCCCGTGCAGCCACTGAGGATAATGGTTGTATCGTGCGGCTTCTGTTCAGTTCTCAACGTATTGATCAACTCAACAGCCTTGTGGTTGATGGTATCAATATCTTGCTTTGAATAGCCAAGCAACTCTCCCCACTTAGCACTCGCTCGCCATGTTGGGCTCTCTAGAATAAACCCCACATTATGGGCATGTGCTATGGATAAATACTGTTGATAATAACTCTTGAGACAGCGACGTCCTGCTTCATCATGCAGTAAAGTAAACGCGGCAAACTGGGGAAGCGTGAATCCATGTTCATAAATAAGTGTTGTCTCTAACCCCCCATCAGAAATGAAAAGGCTACCATCAAACAGTGGCAGGTTATGCCGATATTTAGCCATGCAGTTACCACTCTATTTTGGAGTTCGAGGGCAACCAAGCATCTTCGAAATTGAACGGTTCTTTTTGCGCTTTGAGTTGATATCCTTGCAGTTTAAAAACCGCTGCCACTTTCTGATATTTATCGCTATCTATCTCTGCCGTGGTTAGCATATCAATACAATTTTCAATACTGCTTTTATCACAGAAAGGCAGCAATAACTCAACCATCTCTAGTGAGCCTTGAGTGCAGATATCTCTTAATGCAGAAGGGGCTACTGTGCCTCCTAATGTGCCGAGTAATATGACATTATCTTTATGATCTAATGTAGCAAAGTACTCCAACGCCGTCTGACCAATATTGTTCGTGGCGACTAAATAGTCAGGATCATTTTTCACCATCTCAGCCACTTTGGACTTATCAGTGAGTAATTGTTTATGGATCACTTCATACTTATATTCATCGGCATACTCCATCGCCCCCCCCTTTTTTTAGGTATCATTAAAAAACTCACTATAGCACTCCTTATAAAAAAGGCAGCCTAAGCTGCCTATAGGGTGAATGCGCTTGATGCCTATTACTGTTTAGACAGTTTACAACCCGTCTCACTCTCTGAGTTGATGTAGGTAATGTCCCCTACTACAGGTGTAAATTCATCACCTATAATGTTCCCCTTCTCTTTAAGGTAGCCATACAATACTTCAGCGTCGGAGTAACCACTGTCTACGGGGTTAAGTTTTGGATAGCCATCTCCGCCAGATGCACTGTAGCTTGGTACGGTGAACGTGTAGCTCTCATCTGCATTAAACCCTTTACCATTAATATCATGAATTGCCACTTGCGCCGCTTTACAATCGACGGTCATCTTAATCCCTGACAGTTGCGCGTAACCCCCTGAACCCACCTGCTTGGTTGCTACGACGGACAAATACTCGACAACTTGAGACCCTGTCATGTTGCTCAAGGTGATCATATTGCCAAAAGGTTGTACCGTCAGCACATCACGATACGTTACATCGCCCGCTTCAATTGAGGCGCGAATGCCGCCAGAGTTCATCACGGCAAAATCAGCACCGAGTTTACTGCGATTTGATTGCGCAAGTAGATGACCTAACTTGGTTTGTTCAGTGCTGTCTCCTCTTTCCCATTGAGCATCAGTCACCGCAATTTTTTCATCTAACTTGCCTTCGCCCTTCTCTTTAAACGGTTTTAATGCAGCAAGTACCTCTTGATCAGGCGTGATTGCGCCAGCTACTAACACCCGGTTACCGTCTGCATCTTTGCGCTTTAAATTCACAGGAATAAGTTGGTAGCTCGCTAGATGAAGTTCATCACCATAATATTCAAAATCAGCTCGACCGACGTATTTCCCCCACTCATAGGCTTGCATGATGTAGCTGCCATTTTGTTTATCTGGGACGCACTCACCACCGGGTTTGAACTCTGCATACTGGTTACTGCCAGCTTCCATACAGACTGGATTTTGCGAGTGTCCCCCAAAGATAGCTTGCAGCGACCCTTGTTCTAAACCACGAGCCATCATGACATCACCCGGAGCATTGCTACCACTTTCGCCATCTTGATAGTGTCCCATGTGCGTAGTGGCAAAAATGACATCTGCGCTTTTAGCCGCATTAATTTCTGCGATGACTTTTACCATCTCGGCCGTTGGATCGGTAAAGGTTAAGTCACTGACAATATCTGGGTTACCAATGGTTGCGGTGTCCTCTGTGGTCAACCCTACCACGGCCACTTTTAATCCATTTACATCGAAAATTTTGTAGGGTTCAAAATAGCGCACTAGCTGCTCTGTAGCATCATCAGCTTTTACCGTTTTGTAGATATTCGCGGCTAGCATCGGAAATTCGGCCCATTTTCGCTGCATATCCAATACCGACAGAGGATTATCAAACTCATGATTGCCCACAGCCATAGCATCATAACCCAGCATATTCATGCCAATAAAATCTGGCTCCGCGTCTTGTAAATCCGACTCTGGCACACCGGTATTAATATCACCACCGGAGAGTAGAAGTGTCTGTCCCCCTAACTCTTCAACTTCAGATCGAATTTGATCCACTAACGCTTTACGTGCCGCCATTCCATACTCACCATGGCGGTTCTCCCAAAATCGTCCATGGTTATCATTGGTGTGTAACACGGTGAACTTGGTGCAGTTATCTATGCCGCACTCTGTGTCAATGCTCTGCTCTTCTTTAGTAGCACACCCTGTTAATCCAGCCACAACAGCAGCGGCAACTAATCCAAATCCTATTTTCATTTATTTACTCCTTTAATGCGGTTTCTAAGGCTAATGTCATCATTTGATGAAAACTGTTTTGTCTCTCTTCAGTCGAAATCTTTTGCGCTGAAACGACGTGATCAGAAACGGTCAATATGCTCAGAGCTTGTACTCGATGTTGTGCGGCGATAGTAAACAGTGCTGAAGATTCCATATCCAACGCAAGAATGTTCATTTTAAGCAGCGCTGGCAGCAAGGTATCGGGGTCTTCATAGAAGAAATCATTGGTAAAAATATTGCCGTAACGAACGGGGATCTTTAGCTCTTCTGCAGTTTGCCAACAGCCACGTAGCATCTCGAAATCAGGAATTGCCGCATAATCATACCCCGCAAAACGAGCTCGATTCATAGCGTTCGCAGTGCCTGCACCAGTGGCAACAATGATGTCTCTAAGGCCAATATCTTCCGCAACTCCGCCACAGCTACCCACTCGGATCATTTTTTTAGCGCCAAAATCATTAATCAATTCATTGGCATAAATAGACATGGAAGGGGTTCCCATTCCATGTCCCATCACAGACATTCGTGTTCCTTTGTAGTACCCTGTGTAACCCAACATGTTACGAACATCCGTAATCTGCTCAGCATTGTCGAAATAATTGTCAGCAATAAATTTTGCGCGCAATGGGTCACCAGGCATCAGAACGATCTCTGCAAAGTCACCGCGAGTGGCATTAATGTGTGGAGTCATGGTTATTACCTTTATTATCAGTTTTTCACCATGTTATCGGGCGTGTAGTCATTCATTCAGGACATATGTCAGGCTCACCCCTATATCGATCGCAAATTCTATAAAAGGCAAAAAATGAATAAGATCACTGCATTAGTACAACAAGGTTTTGAACAGTTTTGCCAAGTGATTGCCGAACAACCTTTGAAGACAAAGCAGTTTGCTGCTGGTGATTTTCTGTTGTGCCAGGGCCAAGAAATTCGTGAGCTCTATTGGGTTGAAATGGGGCAATTTTCCATTGAGTATACAGCGAACAATAGTCGCCGATTCAGTCTAGGGCTGAACTTTGTTGATAATCACCTGTTCGGTGAAGATGAGTTTCTAACGGATAGTCCTTGCCAGTTTGACGTCTGTGCCAGTGAACCCATTGAAGCGAAAATCATTCCCGTCTCGCTGATGACTGACATCTTGCAACAAGATGCTCGTATCGCTATCTGGTTGAGTCAATCGATGTCAGAGCGCTATCAAACCGGCATGGCATTAACCATGAATCGCTTCCTTCATCCTCTTATTCATAACGTGGCCTGGGATATTCACCAGCGTTACATTGGCACTAAACCTGCCGTAAACTTTTCACAAGTGTATAAAGAGGCCGCCAGATTTGGCAGCTCAGAGCGTGTCTATCGCCGAGTGGTGAAGCAGTTGGTTGAGATGGGCCTCATTGAAAAGGTCGATAACCAACTGAAGGTTATCGACCTAGATAAACTGTCCGACTTTTTAAGCCTTAAGCCATCACAATCTCAGTAACAACCTCTGTGTTAACTGAGTTCGCAATAAAACACTCTTTGTGAGATTGATGGTGCATCTTCTCTAATTGAGCAAACGTCGGCTGTTTATCCCCTGAGAACACAATATTTGGCCTTAGCGTCACTTTGGTGATCGCTACCCGCCCATCAGCGTCAGCTTCCATGATGCCTACCGCTTTATCTTCATAGCTGTCGATAACATAACGACGCTTGGCAGCAATGGCTAAAAATACCAACATATGGCAACTGGACAGCGCAGCAATAAACGCCTCCTCTGGATCCACATTCGCTTCAACTGAATAGGGCAGTGGCACCACATGAGGTGATGATGAAGCAGGGAGCGTCACACCGCCATCAAACGTCCAGTGATGACCACGACTATATTGATTATCAGAGTAGATTTCGTGTGGTGCACGTTTCCAATGAATAGTCGCGTAATGCTCAGACATAGTATCTCCGTTTGTGATATTTACTCTATGATATTGCTGCTTGAACAGCAGCCAAAGCGTGTATTTCCGTTGTGTCGTACAGAGGTACATCGGTATGTTCATTGTTGACCAATAAGGCAATTTCAGTGCACCCTAGGATCACCGCTTGAGCACCCTGTTCAAATAGCTTTTGGATAATAGCCAGATACTTGTCACGAGACACATCTCGAATCTCACCTAAGCAGAGCTCTTGGTAAATAATATCGTGAACCACCGTGCGATCGTCCTCGTCGGGTACGATGACCTCAATACCAAAACGCTCAGTTAACCGCTGTTTATAAAAGTCTTGCTCCATGGTAAATCGAGTACCCAGCAGACCCACTCGAGTAATCTTATCTTGTTGCAGTTGCTGTGCAGTGGCGTCTGCAATATGTAAGATTGGGATGGAAATATGGGACTCAATATCGGGAGCCACTTTATGCATGGTATTGGTACAAATGAGTAAAAAATCAGCCCCTGCCGCTTCCACTGACTGCGCCGCTTTGGATAAAATGTTGGCGGTTGCCTGCCAATCCCCTTGATGCTGTAACTTCTCTATCTCTTCAAAATTAACACTATAAAGCGCAATTTTTGCTGAATGGAGCCCACCCAGTTGCTGTTTTACTCCTTCGTTGATCGCTTTATAATAACTGGCGGTGGACTCCCAACTCATGCCACCTAACATTCCTACTGTTTTCATCCCTTTCTCCATATTCGGTTAACGTGTCAGATTTGAATGCCCTTTCCACTCGGTTAGATTACACTGAATAACAACAAACCTAAAATTCCAGATCGAATCTGTAACGAGTATTACTATGAAAAGAGTCAAAATCCGTATCTACAATCAACGGGGGAAATTAAGAAAAATCTTCACCCCTAAAAAAATGAGTGACCTCTACTACATGCATGAGATGTTTACGGAAAATCGCAGCTTTGATTTCTCTGAGCAGTTTACAGATTTCATTCGTGCTACCGATAAAAAAGAGAGCAAACAGACTTACTCTCTGTACAACACCTTTGTAAAATTTGGCTCAGTTCATCAAGAACAGGCTGATTTCGTAGTGATAATACGCACAAAATAAGCCCTAGCTATGAGTCAGCTTTAATCGCACTCTGATGCTCTGCTTTCCAAGTTAGGTGCGCTTGAAAGCCGGGCCTATCTCTAATCTGTTGCTCAGTGCTCTCCAGCAACGCTTGGTCTGATAACGTCAAATCGATGTCGAACTTACAAGGTTGATTCACATGCCACGGGGTATCGGTAAAAATCTCCAGACGATTCCCTTCAGGGTCTCGAAAATAGATCGACCATGTTGACCCATGTGAAACTGTTTGAGGCGTCACTTGCGGCGTGCCCAACAAGGCCAGATAGTAACCTCGAAGATCCGATAACGAAGCCACTCGAAATGAGATGTGATCCAGTGGGCTTTCGACTGTTTGGTGAGATTGCCGCGGGTTAAGCACCAGTTGATGGTGCTCATTGGGACTTCGGCTTAAAAAAACCATTCCCGCTTTGCCCTCCCCCCTATCTGTCTCTACAAACCCCAAATGACGGGTATAAAACGCCGACATTTTCGCAATATCTTGAACATACAATTCAAAATGACTCAATTGCATATCAGTAAAGCCTACAGTGTTATTATCATCCATGATTCACTCCGTTTACTCTTTTATTTAAAGATAGTTAAGTCTATCCCCTCTTTATCACACACTGCTACCACGGTTGGGTGCTGTGCCATCTGATGTAGGTAACCCCCCAAATGCGTATAAGAGAGAGGAGAAGGCGTGATCTTCATTGACCACTCCGCCAACATAAACAAAAAGAAATCGCAGGCCGAAATATCATCGCCTAACAGATATTGCTTACCCGCTAATTGATTATCTAAAATGGTTAACGCTTCTGCAATTCTTTGTTCTTGTGCCGCCATCACTTCTGGTATTGCAGCTTGATTCGTTGTATGTCGCTGAGGGTAATAATAAACCATCAACTCTGCTTGAAGGGTATTGTTTAAAAAGGCTAACCATTGATAAAAAGTCGCTCTCTCTGCCGTGCCTGCCTCTGGCATCATTCCACTCTCTGGATGCTGTTCACACAAGTACATACAAATGGCTGGGCTTTCAAACAGCACCAATTCACCATCCACCAGTGTCGGGATCCGTCCAGCAGGATTAAGCGCTAAATACTCATCACTGCGCTGAAAGTTTGACGCTCTATCTACCAGAAGCAGTTCATGTTCTACTTCCATCTCATGAAGCAAAAAATGTGGCGCTAAACTAGCATTATTCGGGTAGTAATAGAGTTGGTACATTTATCGATTCCTTGAACTGTACTGTTGATGAATTTCGGGATGCTCTTCAATAAACGATCTCCATCCCTTCTCTAGCTCCGTAGATGGCGCGATTTCCCCTTTGGCCACTTGGATAAATTGACGTTGCAAAGGGTGAACGGGTTCTAGCTCTCCATTCACTAAAGCAAACACATATTTCCCCATGTTCTCAATAACATACTTAGTGATAGGGTCATACTTATCGCCTAAGTCGACATCGACACCACCTAGATTTAGCACTTGCAAATGCGCTTCAGGGTAGAAGTTATCTACCAGGCCTATTTGCTGCTGAATATAGCTGACCACCTCATCATTGTTAAGCACGCCCGTATGGGTATTATTAAAACCAAACTGCGCACGAGACTGTTGTTGCGCACTCACATGAAGCTGGCTCTCTAAGGTAACAACTCCATCGCTGTTCTCACCAAATTTCAGCGAACTACTGTTTCTATAGGCATAAAGAAGTTGGTGATTCAGGTTTGATGGCAATGGTTTATCGTAAAGATCTCTAATAAAGTCATTGTTCGGATTTAAATCACGCCATGCTGGCAACACAATCAAACCACTCTCCTCCCCCTCAGCGGCAGCTTTATGACCACCAAAAGGAGAAGCAATAGAGACAAACAGTTCGACTCGATTCTCACTCTCTTCATCTTGATAAAGGTTTAAAGCTTTTCGTGCTACCAAACCTCCCATACTGTGAGCGACAATAATTAATGGCTGCTCGGTATGCTCCATCACTTTTCCAGAGAGAAAAATACGATAAAAAAGCTCAGCAGACAGATCTAAATCCCCCCCTGATGGGTAGTAGTAGAACCACGCTTTGTATCGACTGCGATCCATTGAATCAACTATTTTCCTAAAATCTCGCGGGCTCCCATCAATACCGTGTATAAAGATAACTGGTATTTTATAGGAGTATTCCTCTTCCAAGGCGTAAAACATCGTGGGTGCATATTCGGAAAAAGAAGCGGGATCGTACATTCCTAAGGTCACCACTCCGTTATCAAATATTGAGTCATCTAATGATCGTATCGTGCCACCAGGAAAGAAGATCGATTGCTGCAACTCTTCACGTTTTGGCAAACGAATCTCGTCTACCCACTCTACTGTCTCTACTGTCTCTGGTAACCCTAGATCAATATCTACGTGAGTAAGAACCCCATTTGGTGCAGTAGCGCTATTAAGCTCAATCTGAGTTTGTCCTACTACCTCCCCTTTTTCCAAGCGCTCATTTCCATTTAGATCGGCAAACACCAATAACTCATATTGTCCCTCTGGCATTGTTAACCCGTAATGCGTATTCATATTAACGAAATTGATACTATCCACACGTTCATGTTGTTTAAAACGACTCGAATAAGCGACAACACTCAATGACGATTCCGAGCAGTCACAATCCTTCTCAAGTACTGAGCCAACCACATAGAATTTATCAACGTCTATCATATGCTTTAAGTTTAATTGCGCAGGTTCTGCGTTTTGAATTCGTGCGTAGTCAGATTGTACAGAGGCGTATTTAAGGTAAGTGCATGACGATAAACTAAACATAACCAAAGAGGCTAAGAGGTAGGTTTTCAACTTACAACTCCATTTGTTAAATCTCATGTTATTTAAACAGCGATAACAACCGATATAAAAAGCTAGAGGTACTTTGCTTTTGTTTGGCTGGCGGTTTGGGACGGGGGTTATCTAATCTGTCTTGTAAACCGGTAGCAACTAACCGTAAAAACTCTCGAAATTGTTGTTCGTCGGGATAAAGATAATCATGAATTTCAATGAGCTTCTGCTTGGGATTGTTTAATTCTTCATGAATATCATTAATAATTGGCTCTACAAAACGCCTTTTACTTCGGCTAATTTGATTCACAACGTTATTAACAATCTTAAGTGGTTCTTTTTCATATATTAAACTGTAGAGGGGAATAGTAATCGGCATTTGCCATCGATCATGCAACTGCTGCCCTGCTTTTTTTGCGTAACATGCACCACAACCTTCACAAGCATAAAATAAGATATTGCCACTCTCAGCAGGGGTCGTTTCTGTTAGCTCAAGTTTACAACGATAGCAATGTTCCAAATCTCCCTCTCTTACAATCACTCTTCATATGCAATTCATTACAATATCATATGTATTACCGATAATTCATTGCCTTCATCAAATTATCGAAACAACGGCTCTTTGTCTTCATCTATCATCTATTATTATTTTCACTCTCCATCTTCAGTTTAGCTTCCGCTTCGAGCTTTTTACGCTTCTCTAGTTTTTTTAGATCGCTACCAGTAGGTGGAAGGTGTCGAGAGATGACTCTCTTTCTACACTGCTCATAATCGCGCTTAGATTGCTGCCAACACTGGCTATTTTTGACATTTTTTTCAAGATCTAAGCAGCCTTGTAAAGAGAAAACAGCAAGCCGTTCGCACGCCTCAAACTCATTGCTGGTTGGAGATGCAACAACGGAGCCTAGGAAAAACAGTAACGAAACTGTTAAGAAGCGTACGATAGTAGCCACCTTACATTTAAAGAAGTAGGCCTATTACTTAGCAACGAGTGCCGTTCCAAAGTATTGAATCCCGTCCCATCCTAACTCCATAAAATTTCGGATATTTTGGTGATCACTCCCCGCGGGATTTTTCAGTACATCTTCGCGATAAAATCGGCCGAAGCAGGCCAATGTTGACTCAACATCTAGCGAATTCAATTTAGCAAAAGCAAATATTTTACAAGAACCATTATTTGCACCAGCGGCATTCAGTTCAGAGCCATTACGAAACTCTGTTGCCGTAAATTCATAATGGGTATCAATCACTGCCATCGTCTGTTCAAAATCAACGGATGAAGGTTGGGCGGTTACTTGTTGAAGAAATGATGTTACATCCATTTAGTATTACTCTCCATTTATTATTAATAGGGATAAGTCTACTTGAGATGTACTTTTATGGCTAGTAATTAGGGGCTTAAGCGTGCCGCAGTCATTGTGATCGATGAAGCTTCTTTATTGTTACAATATTTATAAACAAATAAAAAGATGAGTTAATCTCTTAATAGCAACATTAATCATTATTAGATATATTACAATCCCAATTAAAAACAGGCGTATCATTATTAAAAACCATGTTCACATAATTATCTAAGACTTTGTCAATGGCACCTTCAAAGATATTCTCATCATTAATACCATCGTAATAAACTCGATACAAACAACCATCCTTCCCATCTCTTTTATTTATATAATAGTCATCCTTACTTTCATGCATACATATACCAACAGGGATATAGCCGTAATTTGACAGTAACCTTGCTGGAAAGTGATTAATGGAAATATGTAAACTCTCATTTAATGAAAGCAATCTCATCTTTATGCCAACCTCTGAAAGGTCGTCATCATGATGAATGGTTAGCACTTTATCCATACATTTATTATATTCTAAAAAATTATACCAATAGCCCGGAATCATCCAACCTCCTTGTGCTAGATATTTTTTCCATAAAAACAATTAATTACTTAAAACCCTGCGTATGGAAATTTCAGTGCACAGCTCGGTTTAATGAGGTAAATACGTACACATATGGAATCAATATAACTATCAATACCCAAAAAAACAAGCCGACATCCATAATTATGTAATACATAAAATGAACAAAAGCATAAGTACACACAATTATTGTCAGGTTATTTTACAACATGACAATTTTATTGTAGGAAGGTTATTTATTATAATAAATTAATCAACCATTTATTAATATGGTTCCAATATTGCATATATGAAACCCTATTGATATTGAGTTCACCATACCATTAACTCTCTATTGATATAATAA
>NZ_JAKJSQ010000001.1:0-7203 GCF_050337105.1 Aliivibrio kagoshimensis | reverse complement strand
ATTAAATATAAACAAATGAAATATAAACAAATGAAATATAAGGATATTAAATTTTTCCCGCATTTATATAAGGAATAATAGTTAAGCCTTACAAAGGCTACGAATTCTGTAGCTCTCTTCAAATATCACATTGAATTACAAGCTTTTCCAACTCAGCTCACTCAGCAATCATTTAATTATATAAGTTATAATATTAACTTAATTTACAATAACTTATAGATAGCCCGCACTAGACAGACTTACACAATACTGCTATCAATGTGGCAAAAGCTTGTTAACCAGCCGGCTGATATAACTCGCAATTGGACAGAAATGAGTTACGGTTCCCCCTAAATTAGCAATTCATAGATAACTAAAAGTATGGGCAGTAGCTAAGTTTAATGCCCCCGTTTTGTTAGTGCGGGTCACGTCTATTGTTACCAACGATGACGCTCAGCATTATCATCGAATAAATGTATTGTTTTTGTTAATCATCTATTTTGCTATTAACGAATAGAACGGACGCTGGTTGTCATTAACCAAAGTGCTATGAGCAGCTGTGTAACAAAACACCCGACGAACAGCCACTCAATACCAATCAATGATGTTAGATAGCCTGAACTAGCAAGGCCAAATGGCATTAGGAGTTTGAATAGTGAGCCTGTTATACCATTTACTCGGCCGAGAACGCTGACATCAAAGACTTCTTGGCGGTAACTCCAGATACAGATGCTGCTATATAAACCCACAGCGGATACCCAAAAGAACCCAGCAATAAGCGCTGTTTGATTCTCCATTATCAGTGGAATAACAAACCCGATCGATTCCAGTGCAATTGAGATAATGAGTAGCCATCCCAGCCCCCATTTCTTACGTAGTTTATCGGCACTGAATGCACCAATGAGACCACCAAGACCAGAAGCGACGATCAGATAACTCACGCCTACAGCATTCAACCCTAAATCTGCTTTGGCGTAGTAGATAGCTTGAATCCAAAATATCGCGCCTGTTGTGTTAATGACCATTACAGCAAGGGTGAGCAACCACATATTCTGTTCATTACGTAGTACTTGCCAACCTTCTTTTATGGCGCTGAAAGTGCTTTGTTCGTCTTTGTTGATGGGTGTTTTTACGTCGAGTCTTTTGACCTGCCAAAAAGCCAGTAACATCAAAAGCGCTACGCCGATGAAGACGTTATGAATAGTCGCCAATAACATGATGGCTCCCGAGAGCACAGGCCCTACGGTTTCCATAAAACTGCTCAAGGAGCTCATTCGAGCTGTTGCTACATTTTGAGTGTCATGTGAAAGCACGCTTTTCTGAATCGACATGCGCGCATTATGGTAGCCGTAGTTAAATGCCATCATTAAGAACGCGCACGGAAACAGAACCCATAATGGATCTTCAAGGAACTCAACGGCAAGGAAGGATGTGAACACCGTTCCCGCTTGACCGAGTAACATCGCCAGAGACCACTGCTTTTTATCACTGCGATCAACCCACACGCCAATAAACAGAGCCAGTAATAGATTGGGCAGAAACTCAACGGCTCTCATCCAACCCATCCACTCGGAAGATTGGGTAAGTTCATAGACCAATAACGGTAATGCAAGTGTGTAGATTTGGCTCGCAAAGCTAACAAACAGAGCACTGCTAAACAGCGTAACGAAGGTTTTATTCTTCCAGATGGAGCCATGAGACTCAGTTAACGTATTCATCTAAATATYCTTTTTATTTTTGGTAACACGGCTATTATTTGAAAATAAAAGATGAAGAAAAATAGAAATATAATTTTAGGATTTCACCTTTATGCGTTATTGGTTAGCTTTGGTATTTTTGCGAGACTTTGGATTTGAGATAGGTCGATGGAAACCGATTTCATTAGACGATGTCACGAAAGCGTTGAACTGCACACGTCGCAATGCTCAGCTGGTCATCAAAAGACTAGTGGAAGAGTCAATCATCGATTGGAAATCGGGTGTTGGCAGAGGTAATTTGCCTCAGCTTCTTCTTAAAGAGTCGGTACATACCGCATTAACCGAGCAAGCTAAGCTTTTGATGAATAAGGGAAAAGTCGATCAAGCGTTGAAACTAATCAGAAGCAAAGATCGTGATCAGTTTATTGCCGAGTTCGTTAGTCAATATCAACAGCAAGATAATGCTCAAGACATCCTCCAAATCCCTTTTTATCGAGCGACACATAGCTTGATCCCTTGTGAAATATCAAGGCGTACTGAGCAACATATCGCGGATTATCTGTATGCCAACGTGTTACGTTTCAATAGGGACACTGGCCAGTTGGAGGGGGATCTAGCGCAAACTTGGGAGCATACAGGTGATACGCTGAAGGTTCGACTACGTAAATCACTTAAGTTCTGGGACGGCTCAGCACTTACTGCATTTGATGTGAAGGAAGCCTATGAGTCGATCATCTCGTCAAACTCGGTGAGTCGAGGTCTGTTCATACTCATTGGTGAGTTTTCTGTGGTCGACGAGTACACCTTACGAATTCGTTCCAAACTTTTGTCTCACTATCTGCCAAGGTTGATGGCTCATGGTGCGTTGTCGGTTTCCAAATTGAACAGCGACGGCTCGATAGTCGGAAGTGGAGCGTTTCGACTGGCAGAACAAACCAACTACCGAACGCTACTTACTGCATCCCCTCATTATCATGGTTATCGACCTTGGTTAGATGGCGTAGAAATCTGGAACATGGGCCTATCTGCAAAAGACTTTCAAATGCATTGCGATATTGTGCATGGTAGCTCAGCTCCGGATATTGCCGATGAATTCACACAGGTACAACAGTGGGAAGAGGGCTGTATCTACGCCTGTTTAAACAGTGCAAACAACACATGGATGAAGTTGGCAAAACATCGTCGATACATCCAACAGTTGCTGCAATCTTTGCCGATGAACGGTGTGAGAGACTCTATGATTTATCGGCGAGCCTCAGGTATGACAAGCCTTGAGCCCTTAAAATTAAGCAAAGAAGTAGACTTGTCTTCCGTAAATCAGGTGCCGCTTGAGGTGTTAACTTATCAGCTGCCTGGGCATATTGAAGCTGCTGAAAACATCACTGAGTTGCTGTGTCAGCATGGTTTAGATTCAAACCTTACCGTGCTGCCATACCCTGAATTTGACCAAGTAGAGCGACAATTGAAAGCGGATATTATTGTTTCTGGTGCGGTGTTTGGGGAACATAAAGAGAGTTCTTGGCTCGGATGGTTGTTGTGCACAAACACCGTGACGGCGAGTCTGAATAAGCAATCAAAGCCTTGGTTCGAACAACAAGTATTTGATAATTTGGCTCAATCAGATGAAAGTAAGCGTGTTCAAGGTTATCAGCGAATTGAACGCGAGTTGATTCGAAAAGCAATTTATATTCCTCTGTTTCAATGCGCACAAGACATGAGAATCTCTCATAAAGTGAATGCGATGGATCTTCTTACTAATGGCTGGATCGACTTCAATCAGGTTGTTTTTGAAAGCCGTTAAATGGGTCGTGATTCCAATCAGTTGATCAATGGTAATACTCTCGTTCAATTAAGGTGCTGTAGATTCAAGTGAGCCAAGAACAGCAAAATGAAACCATTTTTGGCGAAACCAATAATGGGGCAATAAACAATTTAGAGGGATAGTTTTAACCGATTTCGTCAACGCAGTCGGGACAGGCTCTTTCCAAGAGTTACGAGCTAGCCTTTTGGGTTTTCTCTTCGCCAAGTATTCTTGGTGTTGAGGGTCAAAAGGGGTCGCTGCACTCCGGATTTTCACGTGTCGCTCGATGGGCACTTTCGCTATTTGGAACAGATTGAAGTGACAGTCCATGTCCATGATTTTCTGCCAACCGTGAAATTGCCACTGGTCTTTACGATTAAGAAAATACTTATGAACAACCCAGTCCTTGGACTTGGTTGGATGACGTCTAACTGCCCAGTGCCATAACACTTGGAATAGTTTGTGGCCGACATACCCGAATACTTGTTTAGCAACACAGTGTCGATAGTAATTCGCCCATCCTCTAAGTTTCGGATTTATCAACTTGATAAGATCGTTAACAGGGATGGTTGCGTGCTTTTTAATAAGTTCACGTAGATTTTTCAAGAATAACAATGTTTTGGATTTACTCGGTTTAATGAGCAATTTCCCTTTGTACTTCCTGTGATTGAAACCCAGAAAGTCAAAGCCATCATCAATATGAGTGACCTTCGTTTTCTCTTCGGAGAGGATTAACCCTCTTTCTGCCAGAAAGTCAGCAATCAACGGTTTGATATCGTTCACTAGCACTTCCTTTGAAGAGCAGGTGACCACGAAATCATCCGCATACAGGAGAGTCTGATTTTTTGGCTAACTTACTCTACTCCAAACCAACGGTTAAGTTATTAGTTACTTATACAGAAAGCTCATTCACTAGATTGCTGGCTAATTCAGAAATTTGTTTATCTCATCAACCCACTTATCTTGTTCTTCAAGGTGGGCCAAATGACCTACATTAGCCATAATCACCAATGTTGTCTGCGGTAATAGTCCATGAAGTTTAATAGCGACTGAAGCTGGAAAACGAAAATCTTTTTCGCCATGTATGATAAGGACATTTGTGTTTGTTCTTCTAATGATTTCGCCTACATCTAATGTCTTAGTTTTAACGACACCTTTTCTAAATGCCTTAATCCACTCACTTGAAAATGCAACGCGTTCTATTATTGATTTGATATCATCTAGCTTATCAAGATTATAAACATCAAGAGGAATCGTTTTTAATGCCATGGTTCGACTGGGTTCATAGCCTTTAGCAGGAGCCTCAGTAAAAGAGTATCTTATTAAGTTTTGGGTCTCAGCTGAGTTTCTATCAAGATACTCAGGTTTCCTTTAATTAGAATGTTGGTATACCTAACAATATTAAATTTAACGCTTGGTGCCCGTTTCAACTTCATCCATCTCGGCTTTGATCTGAACAATAAGTTCGTCTAGTGTTGTAGGTTTTCTGAGTACAATGCCTTTTTGTAGTGACATAGATTTCATAATGGATGGTCGAGCCAGTAAGGGAAACATCCAAATCAGCTTAAATAACTTAGGTATGATTAGGATTTCCGGACAGTTCGCTGGAAGCTCAGGGCGAGATTTAAATAGATATGGCAAGTTACGCCTGAAACATCGGAGCAAACAAATGTGTCTTGGTACATCAAGAAAGATTACAAAATCCGCGTTCTCTCGAACTGTTTTTGATACCCCTTCAATTAACCAACTCTCTTTAGTTAGTAATTGTTGCTCACCAAGCGCTCGCTCTTCTTTTGAAGCCGCAACCCATCCCTCTTTCCAAACTACACTATCCAAGCTAGCTACTGGCATATTTAGAATTAGACCGAGTTGCTTAGCCAGCGTCGTCTTACCCGAACCTGCATTCCCTGTGATATGTAATCTCATATTTTCTCTAAACAGGCATTTAAAAATTCAGAATATCACTTTTTATTCTTACTATTAGTAACCTAGAGCAAAACGCATGCAAATTATCAGCACGGGGCAGCTGACAGTAAGGTGAACTGGAACGAGTGACACAATGATATAAGTCCCTGCGGCTATTTAGTGCTTAGATAGCTTTCAATGTCGGTCATTATTTGGAATAGCTACAATTTGAGAAYCGTCTTCATAAATAATGAGACCAGGACGATTAGATGATAACTCTGTAACTACGAAGCCACACGCTTCCACGTAAGGAATGATAGCGATTACATGATCAATGATGTCAACCGCAGAATCCTTAAACCAGCAGACACCTTTCAAGCTTTCTGGCTCGTCAAAAATATCTGGGATAGTAAAAGAATCCATTAACCATACTAGGTGACTATCAAGATCGATTTTGTCAGCATCTTTAAGCTGATCCTCTCGACTAAGGCGGTACGCAACACCTAAAACGCCCTGATTAACGCCTGACTGTTTATTGATGTGTCCAACTACAAAGCGCTTGAACATTGCTTATACATTCCTCGTAATTTAATGATAAAGAACCTATATGTAGCTGAATTCAGGATAGTTTACCCTTTTAAATAAAAAAGAAAACCATTACAAAAACTACAAGTCCCAAGACAAACAATTACTTTGAAAATGGACAGATATGACCAACACTAATTGGCTGTGTAAAGTACTTCCAACTTTCGTTGGTCCTAACAAGCTTTGGGGCAAAGGCGATTTAGGCAACCCAGAAGGAATTCTTCTGGGTTGCAACTCGTTTAGGGGCAAGAACGATTCAGCCTTATTCTCTGAATCGACGCTGGACAAACCTTGATAGATTTATGGTACTAGCCGAAAGTAATTCACCTATTTTAGGGTATGGTTACAGTTCTAGCCCTAGTGGAAAGCTAGATGCGCTACTTGAACATTAAAGCAACGCTATTAGCGATAGTTATTTCTCACTAATCGAAAATACTAATTTCTTCAATGAGTTAGAATTGTACAAATTTCTAATCCGTAATAGGGTTTTATTTACTTGCCAAGCATAAGGTTTTGTAGCCTGCTTTGTCTAAAATTAGAATCCACAGGCACAGCTGTGTGATGACTGGTAATAAAGTTTGTGACAGCTTAAATTAAGTTTGTGAACGTAATTAAGATTGTGACTAACTAGCCGGTAATATTTTGAAAGGCGAACCAGAAATGGTTCGCCTTTTTGTCTTTATAGAGTATGTAAACATCCCTTCTCTAGTGGCACTCGAAATTAGAGTTCTGGACATAAGGTAAAGTAAGTCTAATTGCGGAAGGGGAAAAAAATTTCCATCCCGATTTAGTGCACTTCGAGGTAGATATGAGTCAGCACAAATTCTGTTAGCTCGAAGGTGGACAGGAATGAGTTACGGAGTTCATGAGAATCTGGTCTTTCGGATAACTACTGTTTTTCCAAATAATGAAATTTGACAACAGACAGTTATTTTATAAGTTAACAATTTTTAGTGCATCGTTGAGATTGTTCACCATGACAACTTCTTTAGGAAGACTAATTTCATCATGAAATCCAGCTAACCACACAGCTCTCATTCCTGAACCCGTTGCGCCTAAAATATCTTTTACTGGGTGATCCCCAAAATATAAACATTCTTCTGTTTTATATCCTGCTAGCTTGGCAGTGTGTTCAAAAATCGAAGGATCTGGCTTACTCACACCAAAACTCTCTGAGCTAACCATTTGAGAGAAAAGGTGGTTAAAGGATGTAGCGTCAAGGGTAGAACGTCTACT